>DATIHP010000042.1:0-15615 GCA_035480495.1 Saccharimonadales bacterium (SeqCode) | reverse complement strand
TTACGGCTATCGCCCTGGGTATCATCGCGTTCGGTATCGTGGCCGCAGTGCCATTAGGTACGTGGCGACGCCTGCAACGACCTCTTATCGGGACGGCCATCCTGGCCAGCCTGGCCGCTCTGGTGATACCGACCACCGCGGAATACCCGGCCCACCGCTGGATCCGCTTCGGCGGCTTGTCACTACAATCCGTCGAACTGATAAAAATAGCACTTCTGGTCTGTTTCGCGGCCTTCCTGGCCCAACGGATACGTGAAGGGGCTATCGGCGACAACAAAAAGACGCTGCAACCCATATTAATCGTCATCGGCTGTATCGCTGCCGTGGTAGGTATCGCCCAGAAAGACCTTGGTTCCTTAGGTGTATTAGTGGCGATGATAGCCGCCATGGGCTTCGTGGCCGGCCTGTCGCTCAAGCGCGTCCTGATGGGGGGCAGCCTGATTGCAATCGGTGCTATTTTGTTGATTCTGCCGTTCTCATACCGCCGCGACCGTGTCCTGACCTTCTTGCATCCGGAAAAAGATTGCCAGAATGCCGGCTATCAAGCTTGCCAGGCACTGATTGCGGTCGGTTCCGGCGGCCTGATTGGCAAAGGGTTGAGCCAGGGGGCACAGTCCAGTGGTTATCTGCCGGAAGCCGCCAACGATTCAATATTCGCGATTATGGCCGAAAAATTCGGCTTTGTGGGCGTGACGCTGCTCATCTGTCTGTTCGCTGCACTGTTTTCGCGTATCAAGAACATCCTGGAGCGGGCCCCGGATAATTTTTCCAGGCTGATAGTCAGCGGCGTCCTCGCCTGGTTCAGTACGCAGGCGCTCATCAATATCGGCGCAATGATAGGCCTACTGCCATTGAAAGGCATCACGCTGCCGTTTATCAGTTACGGCGGTACCAGCATCATATTCGTGCTAGCGGCGCTGGGTCTGGTGTTCCAGATATCACGTTATACGACATTCGGCGTAAATACGGAAACGGAAGGGAAGAGCCATGAAAATACTGTTGACTGGCGGCGGGACCGGCGGCCATATCACGCCAATCCTAGCAGTCGCATATGAACTGAAGCAGGCTGCCCCCGACTGTACGGTGGTCTTTGTGGGCGAGCGCGGCGGCAAATTTGCCGAGTTGACTGATAACAACAAAGCGATTGACCAGACTTTTGCGGTCTCAAGCGGCAAATTCCGCCGCTACTACGGCGAATCCTGGTTGCGCCGGCTCACGGATATAAGGACAATCCTGCTGAATATCCGTGACATCTACCGGGTATGCAGGGGGACATGGCAAGCCTGGCGGCTACTTGGCCGGGTCAGACCGGACGTCATACTGCTTAAAGGCGGCTTTGTGGGGGTACCGGTCGGCCTGGCAGCAGCCCTCAGGCATATCCCTACCGTCACCCATGATTCGGACGCGCTGCCGGGACTTGCCAACCGCATAGCCGGCCGTTGGGCCGTCGTGCACGCCACGGCGTTACCCGCGGCCTATTATCCATACAAGGCTGCAAAAGTGCAGCCTGTCGGCGTATTGGTAGAACATACCTATCAGCCGGTGAACGAGGCCGCCGAGCGGCGTTATAAGCAGCAGCTCGGCCTTGACCCGGACAATCCGCTACTTCTTGTCACCGGTGGCAGCTCCGGGGCAGAACGCATCAATAAGACAGTGGCTGGCTTTGTCGACGAACTGCTGCAAAAGCTGCCCGCGCTTCATATCATCCACCAGGTAGGGAAGGGCAAGGCAAGGGTCTATAAGGAGTATCAGCACGACAGGTTACAAGTGGTCGAGTTCTTGCGCCCGCTGTCCGTAGCCATGGGAGCGGCCGATGTAGTGATTACGCGTGCCAGCGGCAATACCTTGGCGGAGTTGGGGGTACAGGGAAAGGCTTGCATAGTCATACCTAATCCATATTTGACGGAAGGCCATCAGCTAAAAAACGCCGAACGGCTGAAAGAGCAGGGAGCAGCCATCGTCCTTGAAGAAAAGCAGTTGTATGATGCACAACATGGATTATTTGCTCTGACATTGCAACTATTGTCCGACCCCAATCAGCGTAGTGAACTGGCGGCCAAGCTGCAGGCGATTACCATACCGGATGCCGCTAAACGCTTAGCCTTATTATTACTCGGACAGACCAAGGCCTGACACATGAGACTGCGCCGCAAACCTTCTCCTGCCGAACCGAACGTTGAAAGACGCCGTCCCCGCAGCGTTTCTCCGACGGTCTTCTCTTATTACGCCCGAGGCAACTCCCCAAGCAGTCAGAATACCGGCCGCCGGGACGAACCGGCCAAACCATCTGTACGACGCAAGCGTTACCGCTTGCGTATGGCGCATCTGCCAAGTTATCTGGCGCTGGCAGCCATAATCATAGCGCTGCTCAACGTCTGCTGGCTGCAACCGAATCCCAAGATAATCCTGGTCAGTACTGCCGGTACCGTCCATCGCTCGCCCAAAGAATACCAGCAGACCATCTTGGCGCTATGGAAGCAGTCTTTGTTCAATCAGACCAAATTGACCGTATCTACCGGTTCATTACGACGCGATATCCAACAGCAGTTTACTGAGCTGCAAGATGTCCAGATTGAGTTGCCGCTGTTAGGCCGCCGTCCGACCGTTATCCTGACACCGGCGGTACCCACACTCCAGCTCGTAAGCGGCAACGGCTCCTTTTATGTGGATGGAAGCGGCAAGGTCATGGCACGCACAACCGAACTGACGCAGAATGAACTCAAGGATGTTCCGCTGGTGCGCGATGAAAGCGGCCAGTCGGCTGAAGCTGGCAAGATAGTCATCCCTGGTCCGGAAGCGGCTTTTCTGCAGAAGTTATTCGCACAATTACAAGCTCAGAATATCCCAGTCTTATCCATCACCTTGCCGGCTAATGCTGCCAATGAAGCCGATATCCGGATAACAAACCAGCAGTATTTCGTAAAATTCTCCGTTGATAACGATGCAAGGCAAGCAGTGGGGACCTACCTGGCCGCCAAGGCCAAGCTGGATGCGGAGCATGCCGCACCTAGCGAGTATATGGATGTGCGCGTCCCCGAAAAAGTCTTTTATAAATGACCTGCGCCCCGCTCCTCCCCAGGTGTTCGTAATTTGTTCACTTCATGGTATATCGATAAGTTTGGAGAAAAAACATACGACACATACAAAAAGGGCAAAAGTCAAAAAAATCTAAAATAGATGGGCAGGAGAGGGAAAACAAATTTTGAAAGCAAAACCGTGAAAAAGCAAATGTTTTCACGGACAGGCTGTGGATAAGTTAGATGTGCGACATATCACAACGATGCTAGTGAGTAGTAGTTAGTTGATAGTAAGTAGTAAGACAAAAGAATAACATGCAAGTGCAGCGTTACTAAAACTACACACTATTCACCATAGACTAGTAGAACTCCCCTGTAGAAGAGGTAATGCTAATCAACTCTCCACACTATATTAGAGTCGCAAAATATACATTGTGCGACATCATGTCTATGTGTAGATTGGGTGCTCTGCTGCACCCGCTTACGGTTTTATTTTGCGCTCCAGTTTTATATTTTGGTTTTGAATTTTTGTTTTACCCTCCACTGCCTTGCTCACCATACTAATGACTCACACAGCCTTGTGTTCTTTCCATTGATTGTGCGGTATGCTTGTTCGTATTTTGTTTATATTCTAGAGGCTAACCAATTAGCCAAGTTTGGCTGCTTTGGCCATCAATAGTTACATAAGGGTCGTTTACATCAACCAATTGCCGCATGACGTCATACGACTCATTTATCACCGCTCTACTCACAGTGTAACTGTAGGGCGCTTCATCCAGAGGCGCATTCTTCCCGAGTTCAAGTAGATAGGCATTAAGGTCGGGGTATAAGATGGCAAATCTTTGGTAAGCTGGCTTTTGGCGATATTGTTCTGAAAAGTCACTTTCACCGAAGTGTGCCATGTAGTTATTTAGATTAGTGAATGGCAGTTCTGCGTGACTACGCTGAGGGGCGGCCTCTTTAACCATGCCGGGTCCTTGCTCAAGGGCTTCTTTTTGGCCTTCGTCAGGTTCGGTCGGCCTGCTTAATTCGCGTACTCTAATAACGCCGTCCACCATAGCTTGTCTGGATTGGCTTGAAAATACATACTGCAGGCGCCCATCTCTTTCTAATTCTTCTTCGACCTTCAAAGGGTCCAATTCAGGATCTGTCGACCTAGATGATTGTTCTTCCGATAGCGAAGGCATTACAACTAGAGTATAGCTTATTATTCGGCGAGGGCGTAGGTGGCTTTGGCGACGCGTTTGAACTGCGGCTTGCCCTGCAAGTTGAGCAAAATAGTTGTCTCTTTGACGTAACGGCTCTTTAGTACCAGCTTGACGATTTCATCACGGTGAAGAGGTTCTTTGGACTTCTTGAGCACTTGGGTGATGATATCGGCAACGGTGCCCTTTTCATAACCCCACTCTTTGAGAGCGTAGATGCCCCGCCCTATCAGGACGAAGCGTTTGTCTTTTATGAGTTCGTTGTGGATTGCCTGCGTGGTGACGTCTTTGCGCTTGAAATCACTGTCTTTGATGGCTTTGGCGATTTCGTTGAAGTGCATGTGCTTACCATGCTCTTTCAAGATGACATATATCTTGTCGCGGATGTTCTTGGGGTTGACCATCGGCCATTTGATAAGTCCCCAGCGGCCGTTCAGCGTTGCCAGGGCTTTGCTGGTGCTGGCCAGGGCGGCGGCGTGTTTGGTGTTCTCGATATTGGCAACCTTAGCGATTTCTTCGATAGTGGTCGGTTCGCCTATCTGTTTGACGGCGGCGATTATCTGCTCCACCAGTTTCTTGACTTTCTTTTCGTCGTGGACAGCTTTCAAGGCCACCGAGTGGTAATAATGGTCATTATCATCAATTACGACCAATTTAGGCGATAATTGGGCTAGGAAAGAGGTTCGGGACTGGTCGATACGGCTGTTGTCTTTGTTAATTTTGGCACTCAGGTCGCTGACGCGGGCTATGTTACCCATATTGCCCAGGTGTTCAATAAAGCTGTCTTGGACCGCGACGATATGCGGCAGCTGCCCTGCTTCGGCATGTGTCTTCAGACGGGCGACCACGGCTTTTTCCAGTTGGCGTACGCGCTCCCTGGTGATACCGAGTAATTCCCCTATCTGTTCCAAGGTTTCCCGACGGTCAAACAAACCAAAACGGCGCGCGATGATTTCGCGTTCCCTTTCACGGTCAATCGTACCTAGTACGTCCGTAACAATCTTTTCGGTCTGTAGTTTGGCGGTATCTGCCATGTCGGTCATCCTTCCCTACCCTTTATGAAATCCATATAAGATTACTATAATTGTAAAACAAATGTAAAAAATGTCAATACTTTTGTCTACTAATTGTTAATGTAGGCTTATTTTATCATGAAATCTACGTGTTTGTCAGATACGTGTTGTGCAAATATCACTATAAAATATCTTGCCTAGAGACAAAATTGTGGATAAGCGGTAGTTTTTGATGGCTTACCCCGGATTCCTTATAAATATTCAGGGTTGACCTCTGCTTTTTCTATGATGGGAGCAGTCGCCCGCTTTTCTGCTTCCAATTCTAGCTGGTGGCTGATATCTGGGCAGTCTCCGGTAACGGAGTCAAGAAAATCGACCGCCGACTGACCGAGCCATTTGAGAGAAGCAGTCTGGATAAGGTGGGTAATTGTAAACATAGTCCCTTCACCATAGGTCTCATGTGTGGTTTCTGCCGGTCTCATGATGTAACCCTTGGGGTTATCGCTGGTCAGGCGTGCACGCTGTTGCAAGCTTTCCCTCAACAGCGCAGCTAAAGGTGTGCTCAGCGGTGGAAAGACCATTATTTCCCGTGTACCGGCTTCGTCAGCGTTCAATACTATGCGGTAGTGGCTTGACTCAGACATCAGGATTATTAAACACCGTTTTTGTCTTATTGCAAATCAGCTGGTCCGCTTCTTGCGGCGGGCGAAGCGTTTCTTTTTAGCGGGAGCTTTAGCCAATAGGTCGGCAGCCGCCGCTTCCGTGATGGCCTTAGGGTCCATGTCTTTTGGTATACGGGCATTCTTCTTGCCATCCGTTATGTATGGTCCGTACGGGCCGTTGACGATATTGATACCGCTTTTGAACCGCGCGATGTATTTGTTGGCGTCCTTTTCCAGCTTTTCCGCGTATAACTGACGAGCTTCTTCCTCTGTGATGGTCAACGGATCAAGTGGTTTGATGGACACGAAGGTCTTATCTGCCTGTATATAGGGTCCGAAACGCCCGATATTGGCCTTTATTTCCACGCCGTCGGCAGTCTTGCCCACCGTGCGCGGCAGTTTGAACATTTCAAGGGCTTGCTCCAGCGTCACCGTGTCCAAGGTGGCTCCAGCCGGCAACGGCGCGAACGCCGGTTTTTTGGTCTCATCCTCAGTGGCACCCTTAAGTAACATAGGGCCGTAACGCCCGAAGCGGGCATAAATAAGTTCGCCGGTCTTGGGGTCGGCGCCCAGTTCCCTGGCCTGCGATACTTCGTTGCGGGAAATATCTTCGGACTGGGTGATGAGCGGATGGAAATCCCGGTAAAATTCGTCTATTATCTCTTCGCACTTGAGTTTGCCATCGGCTATCTCATCAAACTCTTCCTCGACTCGGGCCGTGAAGCTATAATCGACTATCTTCGGGAAATATTTGAGCAAGAAATCAGTCACCACTTCAGCGATGCCGGTCGGTAGCAATTTACCTCGGTCTGCCCCTGTCGCTACCATCGCGGTGTTTGAAGTGACGACGCCTTTTTCCAGCTTTACTTCAGTCACTTCCCGCTCCACAGCCTCTACGTCGCTCTTTTCTACATAGCCACGGGTCTGGATGGTGGAGATGGTCGGCGCGTAGGTACTTGGGCGGCCGATACCCAGCTCTTCTAGTTTTTTGACCAGCATGGCTTCCGAGTAACGGGCCGGCGGACGGCTGAAGGTCTCAGTTGCCGTAATGTTCTGGTTTTCCAGGGATTGGTCTATGGCAAGCGGCGGTAAGATGGTGTCGTCTTTGCCGCCGCCGTATACTTTCATGAAGCCGTCGAACCGCATGATTTCGCCCTTTGCCATGAATACCTCAGGCTTCGTGCTGATGCTGATGGTTACTTCTGTCCGTTCCAGCTCGGCCGGACTCATCTGCGACGCGAGGGCACGCTGCCAGATAAGTTGGTACAGCTTGCGTTGCTGCTCATCATTTCCCGCTGAGGTGTGGCTGAAACTGGTCGGTCGAATGGCTTCGTGTGCTTCCTGGGCGCCTTTCTTGGTCGTCTGGAACTGGCGCCGGTGGTGATACTTATGACCAAAGCTACTCTTTATGTAATCTTCAGCCGTCTTAATAGCCAATCCGGACAGCGTGGTGCTATCGGTGCGCATATAGGTGATGTGGCCCGATTCGTATAAGCGTTGGGCTAGCGTCATGGTCTGGCGCACACCGAATCCTAGCCGGCGGCTGGCTTCCTGCTGCAAGGTACTGGTGGTAAAAGGTGCCCCCGGATTACGGCTGCCCGGCTTCTTTTCGATGTTACTGATAGTGTACGTAGCGTCCACGACACCTTGCAGCCAGGTCTCAGCGGCTTTGGCGTCCGGCAGCTTGACGGAAAGCTCAGCGGGAATCTCTTGGCCGTCTGCCGTGAAGATTGCCGTGACCTTGAAGGAGCTTTCGGCCGTATGCTCGCGGATTTCCCGTTCGCGCTCCACTATCAGCCGGACGGCAACTGATTGGACGCGGCCGGCGCTTAGCCCTGTGCGGACTTTTTTCCATAAGACAGGCGACAATTCATATCCTACCAGACGGTCTAATACCCGCCTGGCTTGCTGGGCGTCCACCAGTTTGATATCGACGGTACGCGGGTTTGCGATGGCTTCATCTATGGCCGTCTTGGTAATCTCGTGGAAGACAATACGCTTGGTCTTGGCCGGGTCAAGTTTTAATGCCTGTGTCAGATGCCAGGCAATCGCCTCGCCTTCACGGTCCTCATCACTTGCCAGCCAGACCTCGTTGCCTTCGGCCGCTTTCTTGAGCTCCGCTACCACTTTCCGTTTATCAGCGCTTATTTCGTACTTAGGCTGGAATTTCTGCTCGATGTCGATATTCAGGCCTTTTTTAGGCAGGTCGCGGATATGGCCGAAGCTGCTTTTAACGGAGTAGTCTTTGCCCAAAAACCGCTCAATGGTTCTAGCTTTAGCCGGACTCTCCACGATTACCAGGTTTTTCGTCATTACGGTTAAGTATACCCCATGCTTATATATGCAGTGGGGTAGCCTAACCCAAATACCCCGCTAATGCAAATCCGCAAAAATTGTCCCTGTAAGAGAACTGTCCTCTTACAGATGGGGAAAATGTGAATCAGAGGTTACCGAGCTTGTAGCCCACCCAGATGCCCGCGAAGGAGCCGATTGTTCCTAGCAACAGTGTCCACATGCCCAAGCCGCCACCGTGATCAAAGACGGAACCAAGTAAACCCCCGATAGTTGAGCCTACAAAGATGCCTATATATATAAGATGTTTCGTTTCCATGTCCCTATTGTAACCCCCAAAGTCCCCCACCGAGTGGGCGGATTTTGCCGCTGATTTCCAACATAGTCAGCGTCTGGTTAAAGATTTCAGGGCTCAGTTCACTGTGTTCTTGCAGTTCGCTGCCGTCGGTCATACCCTGTTGCATCAACTCCAAGATAGCTGCCTCCTCTTCATTCGCGGCAACGACAGTAAGCAGGCTGGTCTGTACGTTGATATTTAGGGCATGTAAGATATCACCTACCCCACTAACAGGCACGGCGCCGGTCTTTATAAGGTTATTCGTACCGACGCTGTTGGCGCTGGTGATATTACCGGGCACGGCCATGACGGTCTTCCCCTGTTCCAGTGCGAAGTTAGCCGTATGAAGCGTGCCGCTGCGCTCTGTAGCCTCGATGATGAGCAGACCGTTGCCTAAGCCTGATACAATCCGGTTGCGTTCTATGAAATTGGCCGGGAATGGTTCGGTGCCCTCCGGATATTCGCTGATAATAGCACCGCCGCTGGCCAAGATCCGTTTGGCAAGATTATGGTGGGTGCTCGGGTAGAACCTATCAAGCCCGCATGCTAATACGGCGACCGTATAGCCGCCAGTGTCTAGTGCAGCCTGATGCGCCAAGCCATCGACCCCAAGCGCCAGGCCGCTGACAATGGCGATGCCATGTTTTGTCAGCTCCGTGGCCAGGCGCGTCGTCACCTGCCTGCCATAAGGGGTGACTGCCCTGCTGCCTACGATGCTGACGGCAGTTTTATCAATCAAGGGTGCTAGATTACCCAATACATACAGCTGTTTGGGCGGTTGCGGGATATGGCGCAACACCTCTGGGAAGTCTGTGTTTTTCTGTGTAATTTTCTTGACAGACATACAATAAGATATTGACAAATAATATATTTTTGCTAAAATAGCAATTTGTAAGTGCGCTGTGAGGCGTTATTTATGCACCTTTATCTATTCTAACAGTTGTTAGATTGTTTTAGAGTCATGGATTGAAAGTTGTTACCCTCCACTTTTTCTCTTTGTAGCCTCCCTAAAGGAAGCTGCAGCTCTAAAACAAACTAACCCCTTTAAACTCCCATTCAATTGTAGCGAGTCCGCAAGATTCCTGTCCCGATTTATTGGGATGGAAAGCACGAGTCCGTAGGCACTTTCGTAGACATCGATGCTTCGCGGGTGGGTTTGAAGGGTGTAGAATATTCCCTTGCACACCGCTTGCGGTGTGCAAGGGCTTCTAACTACCAGGCACGTCCGCAATTTGCGAGAACGGAGGCGCCTAGAAATGAGTCTCCAGCGGTGCCCACCCCCTCTGGAGACTCTTTTTATTGGAGCGCTACTTAGACCAGGAAGGTACGGGTCTCGGCGGGGAGTTGGGCACTATGGACGTATTCCGTCAGGATGGCGATTGCTTCCTGGGTGAGGTTTTTCAGTTGAGCCTGTTCTTTGTCCGAAAATTTGGCCAGTACAAAATCGGCACTTTCCATCTTTTCAGGGGTTTTTGGTCCCACCCCTATGCGGATACGCCCAAAATCGGCGCCAAGGTGCTGAATCAATGATTTGACGCCATTGTGGCCGGCGTCAGAACCGCCTAAACGGGTACGTATCTGGCCGAATCCTATGTCTAACTCATCATGCACCACGACCATGGCGGCGGGCTCGACCTTATAAAAGCGAGCGACTGCTTGTACCGCTTCACCGCTGAGATTCATCATGGTGGTGGGCTTGCATAAGATAACACGGCTGTCAGCGATGTTACCGGTAGCTAACTGGCACTTCAGGTCTTTCTTGTCCATCCAGTTGTCCAGCCCTTGTTTGCTAGCGAACACGTCCAGAATCTCAAAACCGATGTTGTGGCGTGTGCCGGCGTATTCTTTCCCAACGTTGCCCAGGCCCACCAGCAGAACGGTTTTCTGAAGTCCGAGCGTATAAAGCGGTGCGCTTGTGCCGACCACGGGTTTTTTCTGAAACAATGCCACGTAAGTAAGTCTAGCAGCCTGCCGGCATTGTAGTCCAACATGCCTGGGCTTGTCTTCCAAAAAGGTACAAGCGTATACTGGGCCAAAAGGAGAAACATCATGATGGCAATAACTGGCGAGCGTTTCGTACTGCGCTCAACGGGTAGCTATTGCAACAAGGCTACGGACGATGTGATGCCTACGAAATACGATTACGGTATATATGACGGAATACCACCAACAGAGGACTGTTTAGCTGCCCTGGCAATATTTCAGCAATGGGAGGGACAGACCGCAGTCGTAGGGATTACGCTGGGGGAACCGTTGATAGTAAGGGAACAGCAGCACACGCACCGGATATTACATCTGGAGCTGGCTTCGTGGCGTGTAGCCGAAACGATTCCCTTGCCCATAGAAGCCTAATCTTTGTCTGGGCTGACCCCGTGTTTGTGGGTCTGGTGTTTTTCAAAGAACCAGAACCGTATGGGGGTGCCTTCAAATCCGAACTTTTCCCGCAAGGTCCGGTCCATATAACGTTTGTAGCTCCAATGCAGGAACTTGGTGTGGGCACCGTAAACCTTGAAATTGGTCGGGTTATCCCTTTCCTGGACCATGTAATTGAGCTTTGGCGTACGGTTCTTGAGCCCTGCCGGCGGATGCTTGTCGGTTATCTCCCGGAGCCAGCGGTTAAGTTCCGTCGTCTTGATGGAGGTCTGGCGGGCCTCGACTATCTCCAGGACGATATCAAACAGTTTGGTGACGTTTTGGCCGGTCACGCTGCTGGTCAGGATAAGCGGCGCCCAGGGTACGAAATCAAAATTATGGGCAATCTGCGGTGCCAAGTCATCGCGCGTGTAGGCATCCTTTTCCAGGCTGTCCCACTTACTTACGACCAGCACCAAGCCTTTGCCGGCTTCCTTGACCGTACCGGCTATCTTCTGGTCCAGCGTCACGTTCAGTTCGTTCGCATCCATAAGCAGCAGGACCACATCTGCCTGTTCGATGGCCGCAAGGCTGCGGATGACGCTGAACCGCTCCACGCCCTTTTCTATCTTGCCGCTTCTGCGGATTCCCGCCGTATCCATCAGCTCAAGTGTCTTATTCTGGTAACGCACGGCTGCGCGGTTGATGTCCCGGGTCGTCCCCGCCCTCTCGGCCACGATGGCCTGCTGCTTCTTAGCCATAGTGTTGAACAGCGCAGATTTACCCACGTTGGGCCTACCCAATAACGCCACATGCAAAGTGCTGTAGTCTTCAGCCAGTGTCACTCTGGGGATGGCAGCGGCCAGTTCGTCTAACAATCCTTCGACACCCCGGTGCTGTGTAGTGCTGGTCAGTAATACCGGCTTGATGCCCAGCCGCAGATAATCCTCCGGGATTGCGCGCGGCGCCTTGTCGGCTTTGTTGACGACCAGGAATACAGGCTTTTTGCTTTTGAGCGCCATCTTGGCGACGCGCCGGTCCTCCTCCGTGATGGCTACGTCAGCTTCTATGACGACCCAGATGACATCGGCACTATCGGCCGCTTGCTGTATCTGTTCCTGGATGGTGAATTCAAAGTCATCCTCAGCATCCTTGACGCCGGCGGTGTCTACCAACCAGAAGTCTTGCCCACGCCAACTGGCTTTGGCCATGATGCTATCCCTCGTGGTCCCTGCTTCACGCGCTACGATAGCTTCGCGTCGGTCCAATACCGCATTGAACAAGCTGGACTTGCCCACGTTTGCCCGTCCCACGATTGCGACGATAGGTAATTTCTTCACTCATCCTATCTTAACAGAGATAGCGCCTCTTGACAATTCGACCCTATTAGAATATAAATGTATCCCTATGTCTGAATGTATAGTAGAAAAATTTGGTGGTACTTCCATGGATCAGCCGGAAGTCGTGGCCGGGATTGTGGAGGGCCGCAGCGAAAGGCAGATAATTGTGGTTTCTGCAGCGGCCGGTATTACCAAAAAACTTAGAAATTACAGTGTGCTAGCGACAAACACAGAAGACGACACCCCTGAGATTAAGGCAATCAGGGATGAAATCGTTGAGCGCTACGATGAAAGGTATAAATCTTTAGGCGACAAGACTCGCGGTGCACTGCGAGATTACGGGGCTAATTTGTTAATGCCGGGCAAACCCAATCCGAATTTTTATATTAGTGTCGGTGAAAGACTTAGCGCGAAGTATGGCGGCCACCTTTTTGAAGCGAGGAGCATGGCTCCCGCCGTAATTTTCGGCCCAGACGGTAAGGTTGATTATCCTGCGACCATGTCAGCGATACAAATCCAGGTACATAATAGTCGCGAAAAGCGACTGGCTATCCCCGGCTTTTACGGTTTTGATGACAACTTGCGGATACACTTATTGGATGAGGGCGGCTCGGATAGGACCGGTTCCCTGTATGGTCGGGCCACCGGCTGGGATTATGAGAACTGGACGGACCAGCCAGGAATCAGAAGCGCTGACCCACGCATAATTGCACATGCCCCTACCATTGGAGAGCTGACATGGCGGGAAATCCGAGAAGGAGCCAACAGCGGCAGCAAGGTCCTTCAGGGAGACAGTATCTCGGATTTGGGAGACTCGGACATCACTGTTACGGTGCGGGACACCTTTAAGCCGGACGGTTTGTTCACGTACGCGCACAAAGACTCGAGTCGCTTCCGGGAGCGTGAAATAGACCTGCGTCATCCCGTAGTCGCCGTATCAGGCCGGGATGACCTGGCTGTCATAAACATTGATGACTTAGGTATGGCGAACAGCCTTGGTTATAGCGAGGGCATCTTCAAACGCATGCGCCAACTTGGCCTATCACTCGCAAATTACCCTACGCTCGAAGATTACGCAAGCATTACCCTGCATCGTACCGACAATAATGCAGAGGCTATCCTGGAATTGGCTGACTACATAAGACAGAACCTGATAACTGGCGGCTCAGATAATGTGACGATAGAAAATATGGGAGTCGTCAGCTTGATAGGCGAAGCGCTTCATGACCGACGGACCAATGCCCAGGCCGTGGCCCGTGGCATCGGCAGCGCCGCTGTCCACGATATCACTGTCACCTCAATCCCCGGTCTGCAAGGTCCGAGCACCAGCTTCTTGGTGACTCATCGACCCGAGGATGACCTGGCCGAAGACAAGCGTCCGGAAGATTATGTGACGACGGTGAACAGGCTTGTCCGTATCTTGCATGCTTATGAAGTAGAAGGTAAATCCCTGCTAAGCGGCCGCAAGCTTGCGTAGTCCTTTGGAGTGAGCCTTGACGTCGTGGACGCGAAGGTATGCGGCGCCGGCGGCGATAGCCCGCTTGCCTGCCGCTATATTCGGTTCCGGATCCATGCGGTTTTCCCCCAGGAAACGCTTGCGCGAGTAGCCTATCATCACTCGCTTGCCGGGTAGATACTTTGCCATATCTACCAGCTTGGCGTTCAATTCCATGGTCTTCCCAAAGCCGATACCGGGATCCAAGATGATATTGTCCGGTTTGACACCGGTGGCAATCAGAGCGGCTTCCCTTTCCAACAATTCACTACTCACATCTTCAAGCTGGGACATAGGGTCATGGCTGGCATGGGCGGCTTGGATGTCGGTCCCGAACTTTGCCGGCAGATGGCTGATAATGACCGGCAGTTGTAGTTCCGCAGTCACAAGTACCATCACTGGATTGTTGAAACCGGTGACATCATTGATGATGAACGGTCCAAACTCCGCAGCCCTGCGCAGTGTTTCCGGATGATGGCTGTCCACTGAAATTTTACCCGGATATTTTTTAATCAATACGGCTAAGATGTCTTTGATCCGACGCCATTCTTCATCCGGTGTAATCGGGATAGAGCGGGGGTTGGTGGACTCACCGCCGACGTCTATGATTGATGCGCCGTCCTTGAACAACCGTTCAGCCTCCCCAAGTGCCTTCCGCGGGTCTTCATACAGGCCGCCGTCGCTGAAGCTATCCGGCGTCACATTTAAAATCCCTACCAACTGCACCTTTTTCATATGCAGGAGTATAGCACTAGACAGCCATATGCTGGCCAGGCTTGAGTGCTTTGAGCGCGTATGGGCCAAACTGGGTGCGATGTAATTTGACCACGTTGTAGCCCAGCGCCTCAAACGTACGGCGTATCTGGCGGTTGCGGCCTTCGCTCATTATCACTTTCCAGTTGGTATTGTCAGTAATATGCAAGGGCTGCAATTCCAGCCTACTTACTCCGTCATCCAATGCAATGCCGCGTCCAGTTATGGCGTGTCTGTGCTCAGGCTCTAGAGCTTTGTCGAGTGCAATCTTATACGCTTTGGTCTTTTGGAATTTCGGGTGGGTAAGTTCATAGGCCAGTTGTCCATCACTTGTCAGCAGCAATAAACCGGAAGAATTCTTATCAAGCCGTCCTACTGGTTTCAGCTGATGCAGCGGTTCTGGCAATAGGTCGTAGACCGTCCGGTTGCCCTGGCCGTCGCGAGAGCACACATAGCCGACTGGCTTGTTAAGGATGATGGTCCGGGTCTTGACAGCGGGTGTAATAGGACCGCCGTCAAGCAGTATGGTATCGGAGTCTTTCGGTCGCTGCCCAAGTATGGCGACGGTACCATTGACCGTGACGCGGCCATCAGTGATAGCTTTATCGGCGGCACGGCGGCTCATCCCGGTTGCTTGCGCAAGGTATTGATTGAGTCTCACGACTGTTAGTATAAACGAGGTTTCAGCTTATAGGGCTATATGCGACGGGTCGTCGGATGAGGGTGTAGGGTGGACGACATTGCCTGGTTGGTCAGTGTCAGTACCTTTACTAGAGTCGGCCGGCGTCACAGTTGCACCCCCTGGTTCTACCACGGTTTCAGCGGTAGGCGCGGCAGGCTCGACGACTGGCGAAAGTGTCGTTTTCTGCTCTTCTTTGGCAAGCAGGTCATTCAGGTCGGGCGGCGAGGTATCGACATCATTGATAGGCGCGATAACCTTTTTATGGTTGACTGGAACGCTGTCGTTATTACTTGCACTTGTGTCTGATTCGTCAGCGGGTTTAGTGCCGGCATCGGCCGTTTCAATCTTGCTGACGGCTTCGGCCAGCTCGTCCTCTTTAGCTTTGGGTGCACCATCATCGGAAGATTCGGCAGCTGGCTCGGGTACCGGTGCGGTTGCGTTGGTGTCCCCTGTTGCAGGACTATCGG
>DATIHP010000041.1:0-10081 GCA_035480495.1 Saccharimonadales bacterium (SeqCode) | reverse complement strand
ATAGGCCGTCTATATTGGTCTGGCGGCGCGTATCGGTACCCATCAACTCTACCTCGCCTGACAGCGGTGAATAGAAGAAGTTGAGGTTCAGCTGCGGGCCAACCACGAATTCCTCAATGATGGCCGCATCCAGTGATTCTTTCGTTATAACACCGTCAGCGACCAACTTGCCGGAGGCTTGCTGGTATTCCTCAGGGCTGCTGGCTAAAAAGAAAGCCCGCTCATAACCACGCGCCGCCTCGGCCGCCTTGACGATAACCAGACGGTCGATTTCCTCAGGGCTTTTGAACTGTTTAGGAAGCTTGATGCCTGCTTGCTCCAGCAAGAAGTATTGATTCTTATCTTCATTGCGTTCCTCTTTGCGCACCAGCTGGCGGTTACCGAATATAGGAACCAAAAAATCATTCTCTATCTGGTTATAATCGCAGTAAACCCAGAAGTAGCGGCTATGCACGAACACGACGTTCAAATCGCGCAACTGTTGTTGGATTTCGGGCTTGACGATATCCGCGAATTTATCAACCGTTATCACGTGGTCTACGCAGCCTTTGCCATCCCTTGCTTTGAAATGCTTGGCATACGTCTGCTCGCGGCCTTTCTGAGCGACGACTACTGTCTCGAAACCTTCATCATGGGCGCCCCGGCAGACATCCAGCGCACTATGGCCGCCCAGGCTGCCGATACGCACCTTAGCGGTATCGTAACCATCCAATATTTTTTGGACATCAATCACTGAGTACCTCGTCCAGCCGGCCTTGCTCGATGGCGGTCTTGATTTCACGGGCGACCCGGCGGCCGGTGCTCATCGGCTCGTCGTAGCGCAGGTCGGTATACGGCGAACCTTTGATGTACGGGTTCGTACCGGCCACGATTCGCGCTGAGATTTCAAAGACATAGAACTCCAGGTCCGGTGTGACGATGGTTTCCAGACAGAAAGGCCCGAACAGGCCGCGCGGCTCAAGCTGCCGGGAGGCTTTGACAACCGCTTCTCCCATCTCAAACATCTTTGGCAAGAGTGATTCGCGCGCGACCAGCGGTAGGTTCCCCATGATGTTGTACGAGGACTCGATATTGAGGTCTAGCTGGTCCTTGGCACCGATACGCCCTATGGAGTCCACATTGGTCTCGTAACGCCGGTCCAGGCTCATGATTTCTAATTCTTTGGTCAGCGGCGAGTAAAAATAATGAATATACATCGGTGTACCTACCACGTAGCGTTGGATGATATAACGTTTGTTAGGATGCTCCTTGATTTTGCGCTGGAACTCATCGGCGTTACTGGCTAAGAAGTAGCCCCTGCCGCCGCCGGCACCATGAAACTTGATGATGACCGGTCCTTCTATATCCTTGGGGTCCTCGTATATCCTGGGAAGTGTCAGGCCGGCCTTTGCGAGCCACTGCCGCTGTTTGGTGCGGTCTTCTTCCCAAGCCAGGATTTTTTTATTACCGAAATAATCAACCTTGAACTTACCAAGCGCTTCCAGCCCAAAGGCGGCAAAGAACGAGCCGTGCGGGATGAGGATGACGTTTTCCGCCGCCATCTTCTGCTCCAGTTTGATGACGTCTTTATATGCGGGTACTTCTATGATTTCATCGGCAACCCGGTATGAGTGGTAGGGCTGTGCCGCACCTTTCAGACAGACCACCATGTTACGGAAACCTTCATCGCGGGCGCCCTTGAGTATCTGCAGGGCCGAGTGGCTGCCCAGAGTACCGATTTTGAAGTCAGAGACGCCTTTTTTCACTGTATCCTTACGTATTATCCGCTAATGCTCATCACGAATATATTAAGCCAGTATACACTTTTAGCGGGGGTACACCAAAGTAAAAATAACGGACGATAAGCTGTTAAGTATCTTACAGACTATAGTTGCCGGCCATTGTTAAATATGTCTTAGTCTAAGTAGGGAGGACGCTTATGACAAAAAACATGACAGGGGTGTTCGGGACGATGATGCTATTGCTGACATATTACGTCGCTCAGACCCATTCCACATTCTGGGCATTCATCCTGGCAGAAAACAGAAAAGCATCGCTCTTGCGTGCCTCCCTGCTATTTATGACTATCCTGTATTGCTACTGGGGGGCCGTCCGCAACAGCTACACCAGGCACCTGCTTCTGTTGGTAGGCGCTGCTCTTATTTACCTCAGCATAGCCGCACTTTGCACTTCCCAACTGGCTGACGCTTTCAATTACTACGCGCTGCCTATCGATGTTTTCTTTGGGTTCGAATGGGGAATAATCACACTGCTCGTAGCCATTGAACAGCCGCTCAGCGAGCAGAAGCTTTCCAGCACCATCGCGCCCAGGAAGCTCTTGCCAAAACCGGCTGCCCACAAAGCGCTTCCAGCCCGCACAAAGACAGCATAAGTTATTACGGAATCTATACCTGGTTATCCACTCCCGGCGTTACAATATGTAAGTAAGGTAATGAGGAGCAGTGGATCATGGTTGATACAAAATGGGATTTCCGCGGACTTAAGGCGATATTCTTTAACGGCACACTAACAAAATCGCCCGAACCAAGCCACACCGAACTGCTCATCAATATCAGTAAGAACATCATGGAGAAGCATGGGGTAGACGTCGAGGTTATCCGCACCATCGACCATGACATAGCCACCGGCGTCTATCCTGACATGCGTGAGCAAGGCTGGAAAACTGACGAGTGGCCCGCGATATACAAGCGCGTTGAAGCGGCCGATATCTTGGTCCTCGCCGGACCCATCTGGCTAGGCGATAACAGCTCCCAGACCAAGAAAATCATCGAACGGCTATATGCCTGTTCAGGTTTGCTTAATAAAGCAGGCCAGTATGCTTATTACGGCAAGGTCGGCGGGTCGCTCATCACCGGCAATGAGGACGGTATCAAACATTGCACCATGAACACGCTTTACAGCTTGCAGCATTTGGGCTGCACCATACCGCCGCAAGCTGACGCCGGTTGGATAGGGGAAGTCGGACCTGGCCCGAGCTACGGCGACAAACTGGACGACGGTACGACCGCAGGGGTAGACAGCGATTTCACCAACCGCAACACGACGTTCATGACCTGGAACCTGATGCACCTGGCCAAGATGCTCAAAGCCAACGGCGGTATCCCGGCCCAGGGCAACCAGCGCAGTGCTTGGGACAAAGGCGAACGCTTCGACTTTATGAAACCATGACTTCCCTAAGGCTAAAGGTAGCTAAACTCTCCTGAGTGCCTCGATGGGGTCTTTGTGCGCAGCTTTGAGCGCGGGCGTCATCCCAAAGATGGTCCCGACGGCGAGCGCTGCGACCACCGCGACACCCATGACCGGCAGCGTCACTACCGGTTGTAGGTTAGTGAAAATACGCAAGAGATAATTCATGAGTAACGAAACCAGCACGCCTAATATGCCGCCCACCCCGGAAATAACCAGCGCCTCTATAAGAAACTGGCCGAGAATCTGCCGGTTGGTGGCACCGATGCTTTTACGCACACCGATTTCGAACGTACGCTCGCTGACTGCCACCAACATGATGTTCATGATACCGATGCCGCCGACCAGCAGTGACACGGCCGCGACCGCGCTTACCATAGCCGTCAGTACGTTCAACACGTTGCTGGCCACCGCCAAGCTGTCATTGGCTTTGAGGACGGAAAAATCCATCTGGCTGCCATGGGCATCGGCCAAGGTATCGGTCAATTTTCCGGCCAGAGCGGCAGAGGAAACGCCGGCCTTGGGCCGGACCAGAATCTGGTATGGCTGGATAGGGCTGCCCGGCAACTGTTTGGCATAATCATAAGGTATGAAGATGGTGCTGTTGTAGTCAACACCCGGCGTCAAAGGATTGGCGGCAAACTGCTCGAACACGCCATGTACCGTGAAAGTTTCACCGCGCAATATGAACGTCTTACCAATGGGTACGTTTTCACGGAATAAATCCTCTGCGACACGTTTGCCGATGACGGCGGCGGGTTCGGCGTTGTCCCTGGCCTCAAAGAAAGAACCGTACGCAATCGGCTGGTTCAGAGCTAC
The DNA here is from genome assembly GCA_035480495.1 of Saccharimonadales bacterium (SeqCode). Classification (GTDB taxonomy): domain Bacteria; phylum Patescibacteriota; class Saccharimonadia; order Saccharimonadales; family DATIHP01; genus DATIHP01. Next base: position 6,076 of record DATIHP010000041.1, on the reverse strand, counting down.
AGCGCCTTTTTCATTCGTTGCTACGATGCTGGCGCCGGGGTCAGCAACACCATCGGGTGTCCGCGGTACGCCGCTTAAGACGGCGAAGGGCGCGGCTACCTGAACGCCGGGCGCCTTCAGGACCGTCTGGTAGTCAGCATCATTGAGCGATGTGCCCGCGAACAGGTTCAGTATGTTGACCCGGCTGACTTTGCCGCTTTTATCATAGTCAGCCACCCGGCCGCCGCGGACGGTGATAAGGTCTTTGCCGGTGTGTTCAATCTGGGAAGTCAGCTGGTGCTTGACACCTTCGCCCAGCGACACGATGGTCACCACGCTGGCAACACCTATGATGACGCCGAGCATGGTCAGGAAACTACGCCAACGGGCTGCACCGATAGCAGCCATGGCCATGCGAACATTGTTATTTGACCTCGTCATTTCGTAGTCTTCTTAGCTTTATAATTTTTCTTGGTCGCCCGACTTTTTTTAACGGGCTTAGGGCGGGGTTCAACGGGTGTTTCCGCCGTTCCGGCTTTCATGAGCGCAGAGACGCCGGCCAAATCATCTTCCACCGTTTTCTTGGGTATGAAATAGGCCCGGCGCCTGATAGTCGTAGGCAATTGGCCGATGACGGACTTCTCGTCGTTGACGATTGAACCGTCACGCATGAAGACCACACGATTAGCATAACGGGTAAGTTCGGGATTATGCGTCACCATCAGGATGGTGCTGCCGGATTGGTGGATTTCGCTCAGCAGTTCCATGACCAGGCGTGACGAGGCGCTGTCCAGGTTGCCGGTCGGCTCGTCCGCAATGATGATGCTGGGGTCGTTCACCAGCGCCCGGGCAATAGCCGCCCGCTGTGCCTGGCCGCCGCTGAGTTGATACGGATAAAAATATTCCCGGTCTGCCAGGCCGACGCGTTCCAACACATAGCCGGCTTGTTTTAACCGGCGGGTCCGCGGCACATTCTTATACGCCAACGGCAGGGCTACGTTTTCCAGGACCGTGATAGAAGGCAGCAGATTGAACGACTGGAAGACGAAGCCGATGGTGTCACGGCGCGATTTGGCGCGCTGGTTGGGCCGCAGACGTGTGACGAAGCGGTCGCCCAACTTGTAATTGCCGTACGTCGGACGGTCCAGCAGGCCAATCATGTTCATCAGGGTACTTTTGCCGGAACCGCTCGGACCCATGATGGCTACGAATTCACCCGACTCAATGGTAAGGTTGACTTCATCCAGCGCGACGGTCGTCGCGTCACCGAAGCCGTACAGTTTACTGACGTCTTGTAGTTCTATGACAGGCATTTAGTAGGGTTATTCTAACCCTTTAGCCCATCTGTCACAAGACATTATTTACACTTTGACAAAAAAGGTTCAACCTGTGCTTGTAAAATTACCTGCTAAACGTTATAATATGTGCTTTATGTCACATTTTAAAAAATTGCGCGTCAAAGACTGTGAACTGATTATCGTCTCTTCGGATGATTCTTCTGCAACACGTGAATTGGACAGCATGGCCGGATTAGCTCAGGACGTCCTAGGCCGAGAATTTGGTGTTATTGATCCAGAGACTCGTGAATTCTATGCCGGTTTGTTTTCTACGAAAGAAGGGGCTGTGAAAAGCCAGCGGCCATGCGTAGCAATGGGAAGAATCTCTCTAAGTGAATATCAGGCAGCTATCGATACGGTAGCGGTACGTAGGGATGACAGAGGACAACAACTTGGTTCGAATGTTCTGAGAGCGCTAGAAAGTGTGGCGAGGGACCGTGCTATACCACGAGTTGAAGTTAAGCTGCCACGAGCGGAAGCGGTAAGTTTCTTTGAAAATAATGGCTACACCGAACTTTACCGGAACTTTGACGGAAGTATCCAAACCATGTCAAAATCGATAGACATATCAGCCACCGCATTGCCCACTCCCGCTTTAAGCCAGTAAATAGCGGCTATAACTAGGTTACAAAATGATAGAATTAGCCATACGGAGAGGTCGCATAGTGGTCTAGTGCGCCGCCTTGGAAAGGCGGTATATTCGCAAGGGTATCGAGGGTTCGAATCCCTCCCTCTCCGCCACGTCCGAGCCAATTTCAACCCTGCCAAATTATAAATTCTAGTCTGTTTTGGGGCCGGCGGAACCGAACCTGTAAGCAAGTAAGTTCTCGCCATTCTTAGACCAGGCTTCAACCACCGGTTGGATGATTCTCCAGCCCGCAAGTACTTCCTCGGCGGTCGCGAACAAAGTGTGGTCGCCCTTGACGGCATCTACCAGCACTCGCTCGTATGCATCCGGGTGGCCATGGTTATCAAATGTTTTCTCATAGCTGAAATCCATCACGACCGTCTCGATAGCCTGGGCAAAACCAGGCTTTTTGACTTGTAGGCCCAGTTCTATGCCTTCCTCCGGCTGGATACGGAACGTCAGGATATTAAATTCACCGTTCTCATCAGCCCGGAAGCGAAGCGTGATTTCCGTCCGTTTGCTTTTAAGCGCTTTGCCGGTCGTCAGCCGCACCGGAACGCCTTTCCAACGCCGGTTCTTGATGTAGACCAGAATTGACGCATATGTCTCCGTGATGGACTTTAGATTATTAACCTGCTGTTTATAGCCGGTATATTGGCCGCGGACAGCTCGTTCAATGACCTTATTGGGCGGGACAGGCAATACATTTTTCAGCAACGCTTCTTTCTGCTTATGAATAGGGTCGCTTTCAAGCAAGGGCGGCAGTTCCATGGCAACCAAGCCGAGGAGCTGGAGCAGATGGCTCTGTATAAGGTCGCGCAGCGCGCCGGTCTGCTCATAAAAATTAACGCGGTTCTCAATGCCAAGCTCCTCTGTCGCGGAGATGCTGATTGACTCCACCGTGGTCCTATCCCAGATTGGGATGAAGATAGGGTTGGCAAAGCGGAACATCAGGATGTTCTGGACAGTCTCCTTGGCCAGATAATGGTCGATACGGAATACTTGCTGCTCGTTGAAATATTGGGCGGTCTCTTCAATAAGCTGCCGGGCGGATACCAGGTCGTAACCGAACGGTTTTTCCACCAGCAAACGCGTACTGGCGACACCGTGCTGGCAGCTGGCGTTCAAACCGTGCTCGCCCAGGAAACGCACGATAGGGCCGTAGACCTGTGGTGGAATCGACAGATAATACAGCCGGTTCATACAGACGCCGTGTTTGTCCTCCAGACCGTCCAGCAGCTTGCGTAGGTCGTCGTAATCGCTGGGACTGGTAACATCCATGTGATGCATATGCAGACTTTCGCCCATCTTGCGGACGGCTTCCGGGTCGCAGACCTGGTCAACTTCGTTCACGCACAGCTCAACCCGTTCCAATAATTGCTCTTTGGTGACATGGCGCCGTGTCACGCCGACTATGACGGTACGGGGATGCAATAAACCGTCCTTGAGCAGATGATAGAGGGCAGGGAGGAGCTTACGGCCGGCCAGGTCGCCCGTGATGCCGAATATGACGATGATGGCGGGTTCTAATGCGGGTGTTTTTTTCACCTGCCTCATACGTTCTTCAGGCTGTCCTTACTAACATCAGCGGAGGTTTTGTTGATGTCGTGGCCGCCGAATTGGTTGCGCATCGCAGCTAAGAATTTGGTAGCGAATGACGTGCGGCCATCCATGGAGTCTGCCCGCCGGGCAATGGAGGCCTCAATGACCCGGAAATCAACCTGTTTGTCTTTGGCCAATTCCGCCGCCCACTGCGCCTCGCCCAGCATGTTGACCTTACCCTCGATGCCATCGAGGTTCCGATTGTTACTGAAGATGGGCACCGCCAGACCGTTCAGAAACGATTCTACGACCGCGCCATGCTGCCAGACCGCGGCCAGCCCCGCGAAGTCTATCGGCGGGAACGGCCCGTTTTCCATCAGCTCATAGCCTTCGGCCAGGGCTTCCATCATGCCGTATTCTATGGCGTTATGGACCATTTTGACGAAGTGTCCAGTACCCGTGGGGCCGAAATGTCCGTAGCCCTCCGGCTGGGCAAGCGCCTGCAAGATGGGTTCAAGCAGTTCAAAAGCAGTTTTATCGCCGCCGACCATCATGGAGTATCCCGCAGTGGCACCGACTATCCCGCCGCTGGTGCCTACATCCGCGAACATGACACCCTTGGCAGCAGCGGTATTGCCACGTTTGATGCTGTCTTCAAAGCGGCTGTTGCCACCGTCTACCAGCACCGAGCCTGCCGGTAATATGTCAAGCCACGCTGTCAGTTCATCGTCTACGAACTGGCTGGGAATCATAAGCCAGACGATTTTTTGTTCCGGTAGTAGTTCCAGCATTTTCTGCCTGTCTTCAGCCAGGATAACCCCGCGCCTCACAGCTTCGCTGGCACTGTCAGCGCTCGGGTCGATACCCACCACTTCATGACCTTTTTCAATAAGCCGTGCAGACATGTTGCCGCCCATTTTGCCCAGACCTATCATCCCAATCTTCATGTCGGTTCTCCTACCTGGTCATTATATATGTATGCTTCCGGTATAGTAGCAAGCAAACTGGCAGGCAGTTGCTCAAACGGTTCCTGGCCGGCTCGCAAACGGTTGAGCGCAGAAATCTTAGTTGGCCCGAACACAAACGCATATGCCGCATCTACCTGCTGTAAAGCGGTACGTGTCAGCGTAATGCGGTCAAACTGCGGAGTATGGTAACTGACAACTAACCGGTCAGTCTGATGCGTTGCCGGGCTGCCGGGCAAAATACCGGCAGTATGGCCGTCTTCTCCCAGTCCGAATAAGCCAACACTGACATCTGCCGCCGCCAAAGCTGCCGCTACTTTGGCTTCATATGAATCCGCCGTTTGCGCAAGCGGCCGAGGCGGCTCCATGAGTACCGGTATGGCTGCCACGCCCGCAAAGTTAGCACCGGCCAGCCCTAACTGGGCCCAATTAGAATCCGCATGACCCACACGCCCATACCGCTCATCCATGAGCATAATGGCAAGATTTTTAGCTCCCGGGGACTTCCTTAACGTCGCCAGAATGGCTGTCTCGGCTCTAATAACCGAACCGCCTGACAGAAACCACAATACTTTTTTGCCGGCTGCTAATTCCCTTAAAAGCCGGTCTTGCAGCGTGTTTACGGCCGTCCGGGGGTTAGCGACTTTTATAAACTCCATCTGCCCATATTGTACCCCCAAAAGGTATACAATTATAAGACAAACCTAGCGGAAGGGAGGCCTGGGGAAATGAAAATCACCAAATATGAACATGCTTGTTTAAATATCGAGGAGCAGGGGAGGCGGCTGCTGATAGACCCGGGCACCTTCACGACTTCCATCCCCGATTTTGCAAATATAGCTGCCGTCGTAGTCACTCACGTGCACCAGGACCATTTAGATGCGGAGAAGCTCAAGGCAATCCATGCCGCTAATCCTGAAGTGCAGATTTACACCGTACAGACCGTGGCGGACGACCTGAAAGATATTGTGCCCGTGCATGTCGTGACCGGCGGCCAAAAGGCCGGAGCCGGACCGTTCCAGCTGGAATTCTTTGGCGGCGAACATGCTCTTATACATCCCTCATATCCGCTGACCGCCAACGTCGGCGTGATGGTCAACAAATTGTTGTATTATCCCGGCGATTCTTTTGCCATGCCGCACCAACCGGTAAATACATTGGCTGTGCCGGCTAATGCCCCATGGCTTAAAACTAGCGAGTCAATGGACTTTATTGTTGCCATCAAACCTAAGAGAGCCTTTCCCACCCACAACGTCTTCCTGTCTGACTTGGGCAACAATCTCAGCAATAGTTTGCTAGAAAACTCAGCTAAAACTGTGGGAGCTAGCTATACGTTCTTGGAGCCACGTGAGTCCATCTCTGTTTAGCTTTGTGGAAAAGCGCTTGTGCTTTGGCAAGAGTCCTATATAATCCACTTTGTATATTACTAACATTTACAAAAAAGGATGGGCACCTCTATGTCACGGAATTTAAAAAATAACCAGGGCTTCACCATCGTTGAACTCTTGATCGTGATCGTCGTGATCGGCATCTTGGCCGCACTGGTCATCACTACCTTTACTGGCATCCAGCAGAAGGCTCGTGATACGGAGCGGACAACTGACATCAAGGCATTACACGGCCAA
>DATIHP010000040.1:0-7957 GCA_035480495.1 Saccharimonadales bacterium (SeqCode) | reverse complement strand
CTGAAGCCGGTCTGACGGCCGCATTTTCCTACAGGTTGCGGGAGCTGAAGCGCAGTGGCGGCCGTAAAAAATAAACCCTCCAAAATAAATCCTGTCCGGATACGCCGGTTTCAAACGACTATCTGGGATTCCTACGCACGTCGCAAGCGGGCGCTGCCATGGCGTTTGCCGCCATTCGACGCGTATAAGGTACTTGTTTCGGAAATCATGCTCCAGCAGACCCAAGTGGCTCGGGTAGTCCCAAAATATAAGGAATTCTTGCGGCTATTCCCATCCGTGGAAGTATTGGCTACGGCTTCTTTGGCCGATGTACTGAGGGCATGGAGCGGGCTGGGTTATAACCGGCGTGCCAAGTACTTGCATGAGGCTGCCAAACAACTACAAGATAAACGAGTCTGGACGCTGGAGGATTTGATTGCTTGCAAAGGTATCGGTCCCAATACCGCCCCCGCAATCCTGGTCTATGCCTATAATCAAGCTATACCTTTTGTCGAAACCAACACCCGGACAGTTTACATTCATCACTTCTTTGCCGAACGGACCGATGTAGACGATAAAGAGCTACTAAACCTTGTTGCGCAGACGCTTGACCGGAAAAATCCCCGCGAATTCATGTGGGCCATCATGGACGAAGGAACCTACCTGAAAGCGACTGACGGAAATGCAAACTGGCGTAGCAAGCATTACGCCCGGCAATCGCCGTTTGACGGGTCACGCCGCCAAATCAGAGGTACGGTACTAAAAGTGTTGGCCCAGCGCAGTGAACGACCAATCCACTTACGGCAACTGATACCTGACGAGCGTCTGCCGCTTGTCCTGGAAGAATTGCACGCTGAAGGCTTAATATCCAAGACGCACGGACGCTATCTTTTAACAACATAAATGCTTATGGTAGAATGGGCTATACAGGTAAAGGAATAACATTAATGAAACGAATAGTAGTATTGGGCTTGAGTGGTATACTCGCGCTGCCTATCTTGTCGACCGCCTTCGTCTATGCTGTCGACAACAGTGGTTCTACGACCACGACAACCACGACGGAAACCAGTCAGTCTTCAACTGATGACACCGCCGGACGGGCCGCCCGCCTGGCAAAACTCAAAGCGGAACTGCAGATTAGGCTTAGTGCCGTTGAAAAACTTCGTCTGCAGACAAAATGCGTAGCATCACAAGGTTTGATCAGCTCCATTAAGGGGCGTATCAAGGGCATCGAAACGAGCCGCGGCGAAGTTTATACCAATATCACCACCCACCTGACAGATCTCTCCACCAAGCTTAAGAACAAGGGAGTCGACACAACAGCTCTGGATGCTGATATCACCACCTTGAAGGGCGATGTCACCACTTTCAACACGGACTTAGCTGCCTATAAGCAGGCAGTCAATGATTTAGTAGGCGTGGATTGCAAGACGGATCCGGAAGGCTTCAAGGCTGCGCTGCAGACCGCCCGGACGGATTTGGACAAAGTCAACAAGGATGCTGCGGCTATCCGCACGTATGTCAACGGAACAATCAAACCGTTACTGGTCACGATCCGGGCGCAGCTTGAACCTAAAGCAGCGGGGAGCCAATAATCATGGATGAACAGCAAAATACTCCACTTTCCCAACCAGGAGACACTCCCAAACCAACAGGTCCCAGCGGACAGGTGATGGATATCCAAGTGAAGTCCGGCAATGACAGTAGTGAATCCGCCGCGCCGATTGTGCCTGATAATGCCGACCCGACGACGGTTGAATCCGATCCGATGGTTGACGAGACAGCAAATGGAACGACTACACCGGCATTCATAGCATCCGTAGAACCATCTGCTCCAGCAGGCTTCGTCAATGCTCCTGAATCAGTCGCAAGCGAGCCTGCCGCACCCTCAAGCACGCAATCCAATGATAGTGCAGATAACAGCGTAGACACTCCACCGACCGATACCAACGGGACACTTCCGAACGATAATCCATTGGCGGCCCGTCCGCAGCCAATCAAGCAACACAAGGCGCCTGTGGTCGCTATCTTGCTGGCGGTCATCGTAGCGGTCGCCCTGGCTAGCCTGGTCGTGTTCATGTTCCTGAAGAACCGCAATAATCAATCGGCCAGCAGGGCGCAGACTTCTGCCAGCCAGACAGTGGCTCCCAAACCGCAAGCCAGCGCCAGCGATGTCGACGCCACTAATCAGCAAATCGACAGCAGCTTGAAGAAAACAGACGACTCCAAAGACTTTTCGACCAGCGACTTGAGCGATACATCGCTCGGACTATAGGCAGCCTAAATTTTGCAACGGTATGGGCTTTGGTCTATTATTTAACGGATGAGTACAATACTTAACGCGTTAAGTGATTCTCGCGTGGCAGAGCTGTTACGGCAAGGGGGCGTAGGTATCCTACCGACCGATACCGTCTATGGTCTGGTCTGTCGGGCCGCGGACCAAGCTGCGGTAGCCCGTCTGTACCAAATCAAATCCCGTGAACACAAGCCTGGTACCATCATCGCCGCCGGCACCGGCCAACTGGTCGATTTAGGTATAAAAGCCCGCTACCTAAAAGCTGTTGAGCACTTTTGGCCAAACTCCATCAGTATAGAGATTCCCCATAGCCTCGCCTATCTCAGTCAAACTACCGGTCGCCAAGCCTTCCGTATCGTTCAGGGGCCGGCTGGACTGCTTACGCTTTTGGAGCAAGTCGGACCGTTGCTTACCAGTAGCGCCAATCCGCCAGGCCAATCTTCCGCCGGCACAATCATCCAAGCCCAAGCCTATTTCGGGGACACGGTTGATTTTTATGTCGAGGGAGGTGATTTAACGGACCGAAAGCCCTCGACGCTTATCCGTATAGTAGACGATGCCATTGAGGTTTTACGCGAAGGCGCGGTAGATATCGACGAATCGGGTAAAATCAAAGCATGACATTCGATGATTATCAGAAAAAAGCGGCCGTAACGGCGCTTTTTAGCGGTGATGAGTTCATGGACCTGTTGCATTGGACGCTCGGTGTGGGCGGTGAAGCGGGTGAGATAACTGAGAAAATCAAGAAGATCGTACGGGACAAGGACGGCAAAGTCAGTCAGGCTGACAAAGAGGATCTGATGAAGGAAATCGGCGATGTCCTTTGGTATCTTGCGCTACTTGCCAAGCACCTTGGTTATAGCTTTGATGATGTCGCCGCCCATAACCTGTCCAAACTCAAAAGCCGCCATAGCCGGGGGGTTATCAAAGGCAGCGGCGATAACCGATGAGTTACGATACTGCCCGTCCATACCTGGCGTCGTTCGTACTTCTGCGCAAAGGCAGCAAAATAGCATTATTGCTACGCAGCCATACCGGCTGGATGGACGGATTTTACGGTCTCCCGGCCGGTAAGGCAGAAGTCGGCGAACGGGCCAGCACGGCCGCGGTGCGCGAAGCCTATGAAGAAGCGGGCGTAACCGTCAAGGAATCAGACCTGCGGTTGGTACACGTATCACACCGCAAGGCAGATGACGACACGGTCGCCTGGATAGATCTGTTGTTTGAAACTAATGTGTGGGAAGGCAAGGCCTACAACGCGGAACCGCACAAACATAGCGAACTGGTCTGGTTCAAGCCGGACTTGTTGCCGGACAATATCATCCCGGCGGGCAGATTCTTTCTGGAACATATAGCTGCGGGAAAGGTATATAGCGAACACGGTTGGTAAGACACTGGAGCGATAGAGCTTCAGGGATGTTGGTCCAGGGCCAGCCTGTCGCGCATCTCATTATTCTGTTCGGCGACGAATTGGACTGCAGCTGCGGGGTCAGCAGGATCAAAATCCTGTCCATAGATTTGATAACTTTCCTGATGGCCCAATGTACCGTTATAAGTGGCCCTACCATAAAATCTTCCATCCGAGAGGGGCGATAATGGGCCGAACACTGTAATGGCTATATTTTTCTGGCCAGAATCCGGTTTGTCCCTAATAACGAATTGACTGCCAAACTTACCATCATCAGTAACGATGAACTGGTTAGGCTGATTTACCCGCTCGACATCCTGGTTTATGGGTGGTACTACGGCTAGCCCGGCACCTGTTAACTCCGGGGCCAGTACCTCTTGGATATACGCGGCATTTTCCGTGCGGTCTTTGGCGATCTGCTCGGGCACCGGCAATGGTTTCTTAGAGGGCAATACTTCGGCGGGTGGTAAAGTAGTGGCCGTTGTCACCGGCGTTATCTCAACAGTTCCCGCCAGAGCGCTGCCGCCCACAGGTGTTGTTGCCCCCGCTTGCGGTCGCTCTGGTTTCTCTGGACTGGAACCCCCATTCAACGGCCCTAGAAACATGCCCAGACCAACAGCTATACCAACTATTTGTTTTTGCCTTTTCACTGTATCTATTGCAACACGCCTGCGCTAAATACTGAAACAAAATACGTTGCGGAATAGACAAGATGCCTGTGGATTCGTCAAAGCCGGGCTATGAAGGCGGTAATCGCATCTTTTGTCTCCGCGACATCGGCATATCCAAAGACGGTAACGTTCGGGTCGCCACTGAGCATCGGCGAAAGACGTCTGCCCGAATCCTTATAGAAAAGTACCAGGACCGGCTTGTTGAATTGTTCCGCCTTAGCGATTTCGTAACCGACGCCGAAGGATGGCTGGGTCGCTTCTGCTATGACTCCGTCAGCCTGCCTGACCCAGCCAAAATCGCGTTCCCAGATCTGGCGATCGGTCAGATGCCTTGTGGGGCCATGTTCAGCCTTGATGGTCTTATCCGCGAATATCTCGCTTAAGACATGCAGTCCCGCGGCTTTGATATTGTCCACTATATCCTGGTAGACATGGGCATGATCCCGTCCGCCTGATATAGAACAGCTGAAGTAAATCTTTTTCATCCGAATTGCTTCCTGAGCCACTCATCCAGGCTACTACCGCCGCCGCCGGACATGGCGAGTACCAGGTCGCCAGCCTTCAGATGTTCCTGGATGTGCCGTTTCAGCTGCTCATCCAGCGCCGCCGGTTCGGCGATTTCCGCATTGTCCATATGGCCGATGAGCTCCGCCGGAGACAACACAGGCTGATTGGGGTCCTCACGGGCCTCATAACTAGGGACCCAATAGAGTTTCTTGACTCCCTGGAAAAGATTCTTGTACTCGTCCTTGATGAAGTGCTGCCGTCGATTTGTCAGCGGTTCGTAGATCACTACGATGTTTTTAGAGGTCTCCTGAGCAGTTTGGAGGCTGCCTCTTATCTTGGTCGGCGTGTGGGCGTAATCAGTATAAAGACCGTCAACAAGGCGCTCAAAACGTCTGTTAAGGCCGGGAAAGCGGTTCATTATCTCACTAAGAGCTATGAGCGGCTTGTCGGTCATGCCGAAAGTACGCATCGCTTCCATGACCAAACGCGCATCAGCCCTGTTAACCTCACCGACAAGAGTAGTGCTGAAAGGTTGTTTGCCAAGTTCAAGGTCGCTATCTGCCGGCTTATACCCCAGATATTCCCTATCTTTTTCCCAGATTGCGACGTGCTTGCTGTGGGCTAAGAACTCCAAAAACGCCTGTTTGTAATCCTCGCGGGTCGGAAATATCTCATGATGATCCCAGTCCACGCCGGTAATGAGGCTGATATATGGATGAAAAGCCAGGAAATTACGGTCAAACTCATCAGCTTCATACACGAAATATTCTGACCCCTCCTCGTACTCTCCCATCTCGCCGAAACCAATCTTGGCTCCCACCGAATAACTGACCGCGATGCCAAGCTGCTTGAACAACCAGATTGCCATAGCGGTGGTGGTAGTCTTACCGTGCGTGCCGGCCACGGCGATCAGCTTGAGATTCTTATCGGCGATGATTCTGTTAAGCAACTCAGCGCGCTTGCTTGTTTTAAGGGCATGATCACGACAGAAGCGCAGCTCGGGCGCGTCAGCATCCTCTATACTGACCGCCGAAGAATAGACATACCAATCAATCGGTTTATCCCTATGGACGGCTGCGAGTTGCTCATATGATTGGCCGATATGGATATCATCGACACCATGGCTCCGAAGATAGCGGATATACTGGCTGTCTTGTTTGTCAGAACCCGAAACCGTGTGGCCGGCTTGCTTGGCAATGAGGGCGAGCGGTCCTATAGCCGTGCCGCCTATGCCGCTGAAAAATATGTGCATACAGCTATGGTACACTAAATTAAGAAGTAAAAAACAGATAAAAACCCTATACTAAAACCATGGATAAGCGCAATCTGCACCATATATGGACAAGGCTCCGGAAAATAAGCTACGGCTATTTCCTCATCGCCTTCATCGTCTGTGCCATTACGGCGGTGTTCGCGTTGCGCCACAACAATCTGACCGCCCTATATCTGCGCGACCAAGTCCTGAAGACTGACCAGCAGAACGGTAATACTGAGGCGGCTCTGCAGAAACTGCGGACGTATGTGTATGGCCATATGAATACCAATCTTACGACCAATACCTCGGTCTATCCGCCCATCCAGCTGAAATACCGCTACGAGCGCTTGGTTGCGGCAGAGCAGGCACGTGTCGCGCAAGCCAACGCCGGTAACAATGTCTACAACGATGCACAGAAGTATTGCGAAGCTACCCAGCCTCAGAGCTTTTTTGGCGCCGGCCGGCTGCCGTGCATTCAAAACTATCTGGACAGCCATCCTGCTCCTACCGTCGTAAAAGAGCAGCCGATTCCGGACGCCATGTATAAGTTTGATTTCATCAGCCCCGCATGGTCGCCGGATTTAGCTGGCTGGAGTCTCGTATTCGCCGGCTTCTTTTTCCTACTGTTTGCAATCCGTTTCCTTTTGGAGCGCTGGTTGCGCTACCAACTCAATCAACACGCATAAAAACGTCCCGCGGGATACGGGACGTTTTATAGCAGTTAGACCGGAAACCCCTTAGGGTTTCTTGGTGGTTGAAGTGCTTGGAGTGGTCGTGGCAGGTGTCGTAGCTGCAGGCGTGGTGGAGTTACTGCCGCTAGTGCTCGGGGTTGTGTTACATGTCTGCCCCTTCGGGTTGTCCTTCTTGAATTGAGCAACCGCCTTGGCAACCTGGCCATCGTCTTTCAGATTTTCCCAGAAGATGACCTGCTGCTGGCTGATGACCATACTGTCTTGCGGACCGTGCAGCTCACAACCCAGTTTTACCAGAGATACGTCTTGGTTAGCATTGGAGGTGCTGCCGTCAGGCTGTACCTGCTGGTTGACGCGCAAGTAGTAGATATCACCGACACGCATGAACTTGTCATTGATATTGGTAATCTTGCCGAAGTAAACTTGGCCGCCGTTCAGGAAGACAGCTTGCATCTTGGTCTTATCGACATATTTGCCTTGGGCAGCCGGGCCGCCAAAGGCTATATATGCGACCAATGCGACAAGCAGTACGGTGATACAGAACAGCAAGCCGACGCTGATAAGGCGCAGGTTCAAAAAAGAACGCTTTACTTTGCCCGTGTGCGCAGCCGCGGCTACATGGTTAACGGGCTGGTTAGCAGGTTGTGTTTGAGCGGGACCACGATTCCATTCCATCTAAAATTCCACCTTTGTTATGTTTCGTTACGATAGCCAGTGTACTGCATAAGCACTTTAGGATGCAACAGTTGTTTTTATCACGTTGGTAGCTGTGGAAAGATGTTAACAGGGGTAGAGTTATCCCAACAGAGGTGTAATTTACACAAACCTGTTGACAAGTAAAATAGACCGGGCGTATGGTAAGGGGTACCAACAGTAATTAAGAGAGGGAGAGCTACACAATGGCTTACAAGCATACAAACTCTAAAGGGGTAACATACTTCTTGAACTCAAAAATGGTCAGACTTCGTGGTGGCAAACAACAGCAAATCTACTACTTCAGCAAAGACCAGCGCCCTGAAGCTATCGATGCCGTACCTGCCGGCATGATGGTCAACGAAAACCCACGCAACGGGTTCCTGACTGTTAAGCGCAAATAATCCTACAGTCTTAGGATACAAGCCGCCCGGGGACCACCCGGGCGGTTTTTTT
>DATIHP010000039.1:0-19584 GCA_035480495.1 Saccharimonadales bacterium (SeqCode) | reverse complement strand
CTTTACCAACACCTACGCCAAGGTACTTATGAAGCAACACGATAATAGTTTCTTAGCTGATGTACGCCTTATAAGCGGCGGCCTGCTTTTCCTGGTCCTGGGTTTAGTCTTGAATGGGACGCACTTACTCGTGACTACGGCCGGACTTTGGCCACTACTGGCTGGGTTTTCATTCTTTGTCACAATCAAAATGTTTTACGTAGCGGTACATTACCTTGGGCCTAACGAAGCGGTAATACTGACGAATAACCACCCCATACTTACTCCTATCGCGGGTGTGTTCCTACTTTCTGAGCCGTATAGTTTAGCAAAATTTGTTGGTTCAATAATAGTAATTATAAGCGTGTACTTTATTACCAGAAAAAATTAAGTCTGATTCGATTTGGCTGGAAAAAAGTTGCTTAAGATAACTTTTCTATTGTGTGGCTGATAGTATAGCCTGCTACTTTTGCCGTCACTCGATCAATGAAATTAGTTGACTGAAGTATATTTTCAACACTTTCCGGCACAAACAAAATGTCGGGCAAACTTAAACCTGCGTGCGTCACAGTATAAGCAAGATAGTCTAATAACGGTTCAGTCGCTGCGTCCGTTAATTGCATCATGACTCGATGTCTACCGCCATTAGGACCGGAAGAGCCTTCTTCAACTTCCATATAGCCAGCTTCTGGCAATCTCTTTTGAAGTTCAACTATATGACTTCTTGAAGGTATAACGAGACGCTTAAATGGGCCATTAGGAACGGCCTCTTCAAAATCAAATCTACTAAACCACGGCTGTTCAATATTTTTTCTAAAAAATCCAAACCCAATTAGAGGTACAGATTTATTGGTAAATAGGCCAGCCGTTTCCCGAGACTTCATAATTCACAACATTAACATCATTTATAAATAATATCAAATGGTTAGCACTTCGCTTCATTAAACTCTGAAACGTTAGGGGTCCCCATCGCGAGATGATTCGCGATGGGGTAAAGCGTAAGAATTGATGGAGCTGAAGTAAAAACAGCTTCCGCTATTTTTACGGAAGCTGTAATGCAATTCTAAGCTGGCTGGGGAGGAGGGATTCGAACCCCCGAATGCCAGTACCAAAAACTGGTGCCTTACCACTTGGCCACTCCCCAGCGTCACAGTGTGATTGTGTGGTTACCATTTTGCCGACAAAATAAATTTGCTCGGCAAAACTATTAACCCCACAAAGTCTGTTCCTTACAAATTCGTGAATCCTCTCACGAATTTGGCTTTAGCTGCGGGCTTAATTAAATCTTGCTCTTTTCCCTAAACCAAAACAAGTATTTGGTCCGACATAAAAACAGATAAGAACAGATTAGATTTTAGCTTACTTCTGGTGGGGAAACAACCTGGGCCGGCCCTCTAGTGCATGCCTGACGGGAATAAGGGTGTTTTTCCAATCAAACGACCGTAAGCGGTGTGAAAGGCCGGGCCGGGGCTTGCCGTTCCCGTCGGTGATATTTGGGTCATAAAAATGACGGTCTCCATATGGGATTGCGTCGGGTCCAACAAGCAAGCTATCAGCTTGCATTTTTCCGGGTAGCGCTCCTACGTCATGTGGGTTAGGTCTGTGGTCTACGCTATAAACACCTTTTGCATCTTCTTGGTAATGTGCCAGCATGACTAATGATCCGCTCATGAGACGAAGGCAAAACTCTTCGTCAGTGGGCTTGGGAATCCATAGATCCATGGCGCGAATCAGCAAAGCGGCTTCGGCTCGGTATGTATTTGGGACTATAAGGCCCCTCGCTTCGGCGATTGGTACGTCGCCATGGTTCCCAAGATGTAGCGTTTCATTGGAAAGGCGTGCTTCTTCAATACTTAACTGCGGCATGGTGTCTTCTTTCTTGCTTTTTTATGTGGTAAAACCCTCTACTGCACAATATGCGCTCCATTTATGCAAGTGTCAAGTATTTTTTACAATAAGTTATGAACAGGGGCGGTTCAAGCGTGTTGGTATACTGAGCAGTAATGCGCATCTTAGAATTCGAAGAAGTAAAAAAACGGCGCGACCGGCGTTTACGGTTATATAGGGCCCGGAGGCGGAGCCGCCTGCTTCCGCCGTTACTGCTGATACTGGCTGCCGCATATGTACTATTGGTTGCGTTCAGCCCCTTGCCGCCCCTGGAAAGCAGCGCAGCCGCCATATCATTGCCGCAGGCACACCCGGTCACGTTGCCGCTACCGGCCTATGGCCAGGCTGCCGTCAGCGCGGTAGGCTACGGCTTGCTGGCAAACCACGGCGGCAGCAACCCTTTGCCTATTGCCAGCGTGGCCAAAGTCATTACTGCTATGGCCGTGCTAAAGGTCCATCCTATCGCCACGGGCACGAAGGGCGAAACCATCACCATCACTGACCAAGACGTTGAACGGTATAACAAATATATCGATGATGGGCAGTCAGTCATACGCGTCGAAGCAGGTGAACAGCTGACGGAGTACCAGGCTCTGCAGGCTTTGCTCATACCATCCGCCAATAATATTGCTGATGCGCTTGTTAACTGGGCATTCGGTTCCAATGACGAGTATCTGGCCTTTGTAAACCCGTTTGCCAAGACGTTAGGAATGCATAGCACGACGATAGCGGACGCCAGTGGATTTTCGCCCAAGACGACCAGCACGGCCGTTGACTTGGCAAAACTGGCGGAGCTTGCCACGAGCCAGCCCATCATCGCCGATATAGTCAGCCAATCGCAAGCGGATTTGCCGGTCGTGGGTACGGTCGATAACGTGAACAGCTTGGTCGGCCGTAACGGTATCATCGGTATAAAGACCGGCAATACAGACGAGGCTGGCGGCTGTTATCTGTTTGCTGCCAGACGGGCTATTGACGCCGGCCATAGTGTCACGGTAGTAGGAAGCATAGTGGGTGCGCCAAACCTGGCCCGCGCGTTGAATGACGCACAGCCATTACTGGATGCGACATTTAAAAATTTCCAGACCGTCACGCCTGTACGGGTCGGCACTGTACTGGGGACTATCAGCCAGTTCAAAGGACCTAGCGTACCGTTAGTCGCGGCCCGGGACTTATCGCTGGTGGCGTGGAACGGCCAGACTATACGCAGCGACATGAACCTCAGGAAATTATCGCATTCGGTCTCACAGGGCGACCAGGCCGGTACGCTTAGCCTGTACGATGGAACCCAGGTACTGCAGGTGCCGGCCATTGCCAAGAACGCTATCGCACCCCATTCCTTCTGGTGGCGCCTGACGCATGCTGCCGGCCATTTATAGCTTATGCTTGCCTAAAACCTTTGCCAGCGGGTAGAGTGTATGGAAGATGCCATCAACCTCACAAAGACAGCCGGCGGATTACATCACGCCTCTATATATCAACGGTCTTCAAGGCCGTATGTTGCACGTGCCTGCCCCGGCCGGCAAAAAACGGGAGATTCTGTTTGTCTACGGGCACCATTCCAGTTTGGAGCGGTGGTGGGGATTGGTCCAGGACCTGAACCAATATGGGGCTGTCACGATGCCCGACCTGCCGGGCTTCGGCGGGATGGAAAGTTTGTACAAGATAGGCAAAAAGCCGGATATTGATACTTTGGCTGACTACCTGGCAACTTTTATCAAGATGCGCTATAAGCGGAAGCACGTGACCATCGCGGGCCTGAGCTTCGGCTTCGTCGTTGCTACCCGGATGTTGCAACGCTACCCGGACTTGGTAAAAAAGGTTGACCTGTTGGTCAGTGTCGTAGGCTTCGCGCACCGGGGTGACTTTGTGTTTTCCAAGTGGCGTTTTAGGAGTTATCGATGGACGGCCCACTTCTTCACATTCCGTTTTCCCGCCATATTCTTTAGGAACGTCTTATTGCACCCGCTGCTGTTACGCCTTGCCTACGCCCGCACCCATAATGCTAAGAAGAAGTTCGAAGGCCTCAGCAAAGAAGAGGTTAAGGCGACCATGAATTTTGAGATACATCTGTGGCATTGCAACGATGTGCGCACCTATATGGCCACGACCGTCGCGTTCCTGACGCTTGATAACTGCCGTCAGCGGGTGAACCTGCCGGTCTGGCACATATCGGTCAAAGCTGACCGCTATTTTGACAACCATAGTGTCGAACAGCACATGCGCGTCATCTTTACCGCTTTTCATGAGGCAAAATCCAAGATGGACAATCATGCACCCAGTATCATCGCCGATATAGAGAGTGCCTCGCCCATGATTCCGATGAAAATCCGACAAGTGCTATCAGAGAGTTAATTGCTATACTGATAATTATATGAAGATTGGGTTGGTGTGTCCCTATAACGTTTCTAAAGGCGGTGGTGTACAGGAATGTGTGTTCGCATTGCAATCAGAGCTGTCGGCCCGTGGCCACGAGACGTTGATTCTGACGCCTCAACCGCGTGAGCACAACGGTACCATACCGGGCTTCGTACGCCCGCTAGGCAGGTCGGCGGACGTGAAATCACCCTTTCATACGACCGCCCAAGTGTCGGTCAGCGTTGATACCAGCGAAGTCGATGCCTTGCTTGAAAAGGAAAAGTTCGAAGTCCTACACTTCCACGAACCGTGGGTACCGTTGCTTTCATGGCAACTTTTGCAGCGCAGCCGGGCCCGTAATATCGCGACGTTCCATGCCAAATTGCCCGATACCGTGATGAGCCGTACCATTGAACGGGTCATCACACCCTATACCAAGTCGGTCCTAAAATACCTGCACGCGCTGACGGCTGTTTCAGACCCCGCCGCTATGTATGTCAATTCGCTGACTGACCGCGAGGTACAGATTATACCTAATGGGATTGACCTGGAGAAATATAGGACACGCGGCCGCAATCAGGAGAAGAAAATGATTTTCTACATCGGCAGGCTGGAACGCCGTAAAGGCCTGAAGTATTTACTACGGGCTGTCCGCTCGCTTCAGATGACTGAACCCCAGGTTGAGCTGGTAATCGCCGGAAACGGGCCTGACAAAATGGCTCTGGAACGATATGCCGATGAATTAGGCGTTAAGAATGTACGTTTCCCCGGCCAGATAGATGAAGCAACCAAGATGAAACTGCTTAAAGCGGCAACCGTGTTCTGTTCGCCTGCCCGTTACGGGGAAAGTTTTGGGGTCGTGTTGCTGGAAGCGATGGCGGCCGGGGTACCTGTCGTCGCCGGTGATAATGCCGGTTATATGACCGTTTTGACTCAGACCGGGCGGATTTCACTTGTTGATCCGCGCAATATCAAAGAGTTCACGCGGCGCCTTGATTTGCTGATGAACGACCAGGCGCTCCGCCAGGCGTGGCAGGACTGGGCTTCGCGGACAGTCGGCCAGTACAGTTATAAACAGGTCGTCGACCAGTACGAAACGCTGTATGGAAAAGCTTAAGATAGGGCTGGTATTAGACGACAGTCTGGATAAGACCGATGGTGTACAGCAGTATGTACTTACACTGGGACACTGGCTTGAGCAAACCGGCCACCAAGTGCACTATTTGGTAGGCGAGACCCGGCGCAAAGATATACCTCGGTTGCATTCACTAAGCCGGAACAGGCAGGTTCATTTTAATCAAAACCGGATGTCCATACCTATGCCGGCAAACGCCAGTAGGATACAGACTTTACTGGAAAAGGAAAAGTTTGACGTACTTCATGTACAGATGCCTTACAGCCCATGGTTGGCGGGAAGGATTGTCCGGGCGGCTCCGCCAACAACGGTCATCATAGGCACATTCCACATTATTCCGTATTCGGGTCTGGAAGCTGTAGCAACACGGTTACTGGCAGCCTATTTGTGGCGGAGCCGCAGGCGTTTTGACCACGTATTCAGCGTATCACCCGCCGCTGCCAAGTTTGCTCGCAAGGCCTTCCGCGTAAGCAGTCAAGTTTTACCCAACGCGGTGGCGCTAAGTCGTTTTCATAGTGCTTCATCCTATGCCAGGTACAATGACGGCAAATTGAATATAGTGTTTTTGGGCAGGCTGGTTCCCCGCAAAGGTTGCAAGCAGCTGTTGGAAGCTATACAGATTCTCCACTCCGAAGGCCGGCTTGATAATGTGCGCGTGATTATTTGCGGAAAAGGACCGATGAGGGGTCAGTTAGAAGAGTATGTGCACGACAATCACTTGGCCCACCATGTCAGTTTTATAGGATTCGTCACAGAAGCTGATAAACCAAAATACCTAGCCTCAGCGGACATAGCGATTTTTCCTAGCACCGGGGGGGAAAGTTTTGGTATCGTTTTGATTGAAGCCATGGCTGCCGCAAGAGGTGTTGTATTGGGCGGTGACAATGTGGGTTATCGTAGCGTCCTGGGGGACAGGCCCAAACAACTTTTTGAAACCGCAGACATCAAAGCTCTTGCTAAATCACTGCGCCATTTTTTACGACACACACGTCTCAGGCAAGCAGCATATGTGTGGCAGCAAGAGGCTGTTGTTCAGTATGACATTCGTGTAATCGGCGACACCTTAGTAAAAATTTATCTTCATACATTGCAAACTAAGCGACAAATGAGATAATAAGACCATGTTTCATTTTGGACGTAAAAACAAACATGGTTCCACTGAAGTGACCGTTTCTAACCAAACGGTAATCCGCGTCCTCGTCCTCACCATCACCTCTTTTCTGTTCGTCGTTGCTGCACGCAAGGTCAGCCACGCCCTTATACTTATCTTCACCGCCTTCTTCTTGGCGCTAGCGCTGAACGTGCCGGTCCATTGGTTATCTGAACGTATACCAGCCAAAAAACGTCGTAGCAGGACACTTGCTACCAGCTTATCCTTTTTTATTATCATTGCGCTGTTAGCAGGTTTTCTGGCAAGTATCGTACCGCCGTTAGTTAGGCAGACCAGCAGCTTTATCAAGGTTGCGCCGCACCTGATAGAAGATGCTCGCAGCGATAATAGCGGACTAGGCCATGTAATCCGTAAATATCACTTGCAAGACCAAACGGATAAATTTTCAAGCGAATTATCTGCCAGATTGAAGAATATCAGCGGTTCGGCCGTATCGACCTTTACTAAGATAACTAGCAGCATCTTTTCCATGCTGACGGTGTTGGTGCTGACGTTCATGATGCTCAATGAGGGTCCGCGCTGGATAGAGTTTGCCAAACGTCTCATACCGGATGAAAAGGAGCCGCATATAGAGAAGATAGCCCATGATATGTACAAGGTAATCACCGGTTTCGTGAATGGCCAGGTCACGCTGGCCGCATTGGCTGCAACCCTCATCCTGGTACCTTTGTTCCTTTTCCACGTCAGCTATCCTATAGCCTTACTGGTCATTGTCTTCATCTGCGGACTCATCCCGCTGGTCGGCCACACCATCGGCGCGGTCATCGTCAGTACGGTCGCGTTGTTTCACTCACCGCTTTCAGCACTAGGCATACTGATTTATTACATCACCTATCAACAGATTGAGAATTACATACTGCAACCCAAGATACAGGCCAACTCTACCAACATGTCGCCGCTGCTGGTGTTTTCTTCTGTCATTTTAGGAGTGAATTTCGGGGGATTGTTCGGCGGTCTTGTAGCCATTCCGCTAGCCGGC
This sequence comes from Saccharimonadales bacterium (SeqCode), assembly GCA_035480495.1. Lineage (GTDB taxonomy): Bacteria > Patescibacteriota > Saccharimonadia > Saccharimonadales > DATIHP01 > DATIHP01. The sequence continues at coordinate 12,075 of DATIHP010000039.1, read as the reverse complement.
TGTTTACGAATTTTGATAATCGATTACTTGACCAGCCGCAAACTTATCGACCGCTCAACCGCACTAGAAGAAACCTCCGGCTAGATTCGGAACCAGATTTGCCCATGGTCAGTGTCACGGACACCGATACCTTGCTTTTGTAGTTGGTCGCGTAACTCATCCGACTGGGTCCAATCTTTTGTGTCACGTGCGCCTTGTCGTTTGCTGAGCACTTGCTTCTGCGCATCGGAGATGTCTTGGCCCAACAGTAATCCGATGCCTAGCGAAGCCTCAAGCTTATCCAGAAAACTCTCGAAGCTATTTTGATCCGATTTTGGCAAGATATCGAACGTATCGGCAAACGCGCTCAACCGCGCTAGGGCCAAGGGTGTACTCAGGTCGTCTGCCAGGAACTGCTGGAATTCATCATATGCATGAGTATATTTATCGCTGCCATAACTTGGTATAGCTTGTGGTTGCCAGCGCAGATCCGCCATGGCCCGGTATCCGCTCAGTCGGTTCTGCGCCGCTTCCAGAGCTTCCCAGCTGAATTTGGATTGGCTGCGGTAATGCGATTCCAGCACGTGCAAACGCAAAGCATCTAACGAATATCCTTTGGCTTCAACATCTTCTAGTGTTATTCCGTTGCCTGCGCTCTTGGCGATTTTTTCGTCGTTAATCAAAATATGGTTTGCGTGCATCCATACGTTTGCGAACCGTTTGCCGCTGGCAGCTTCGCTCTGCGCGATCTCATTGGTATGGTGTACTGGTATGTGGTCAATGCCGCCGGCATGGATGTCAATCGTTTCGCCTAAGTATTTGGCCGCCATGGCTGAACATTCTATATGCCAGCCGGGGAAGCCCTTGCCCCATGGGCTATCCCATTCCATATCGCGTTTTTGACCCTTGGGAGAAAACTTCCAAAGTGCAAAATCCGACGGGTTGCGTTTTTGCGGGTTGGTCTCTACCCTGCCGCTGCCTCGCTGCTCATCCAGATCCAGCCTGGCAAACGCAGTATAGCCCTCAAATTTGCCAGTATCATAATATACCCCGTCATCGATGGTGTAGGTATACCCTTTTGATTCCAGTGCTTGAATCAGATTAATCTGCTCCTCGATGTGCTCAGTCGCCTTGGGCAAGTAGTCTGGTTTCGTGAAGTTAAGCCGTTTGAGGGCATCAACAAAATAGTTTGTGTAAAACTTGGCAACATCCCATGCACTTTTGTTTTCACGCCGAGCGCCCTTCTCCAGCTTATCCTCGCCCTCATCGGCATCACTGACCAGGTGGCCTACGTCAGTGATATTCATGACCCACTTTGGCTTCAGCCCATTGGTTTTCAAAGTACGCACTAACAGGTCGTAGCGGATGAATGTAAACCAATTGCCGATATGCGGATAATCATAGACAGTTGGGCCGCAGGTATAAATTGTTACGCTGGGCGCGCTCAGCGGTTGTATTTCTTCGACACTAAGCGTCAGAGTGTTATAAAGTCTCATCAGGCTTTCCTTGTTCAAGTTTACCAAGAAGTTCGGTGGTTTTGGCTATACATTCCGATTTGATATCGCTGAAGGGCCGTCCGTCCGTGACTTTGAAGCCGGCGGCATACGGATGGCCGCCGCCGCCAAAATGTTGGGCCAGGTCGGCCGCGACGGTCGTCCCGTAACCGCAGCGGATAGAGCCGGTAGCTTTGCCGTCCTGGTATTGTTTCAAAACTATGGCTACACCGACGCCTTCAATCTGCAACATATCCGCCTGGATGAGTGGTGCGGGATTATAAAGCGGACTGTATTGCATGAGCTCCGGTTGCGGGATGGTTATTAGCGCCAGTTTGCCATCCGCGTGAAGTTCGGTCCGATTGATAAGTTCGGCTTTATAACGGAAAATCGCCTCAGGCATCTTGCCAAGGGCGCGTCTGGCCTCTTCAAGTGCCGGCCGGTCGACGCCGGATTCTATCAGGTCGGCCATGATACGGTACGTTTCGGCAGTCGTGCCTTCGCTGCTGAGCCCCAGTGAGTCGGCCAGGATGGAGCTGGCTATATGCGTCTTGGCCGGCAGGTTAAGCGGCCATTCGAACTTTTTAGCCAAGTGGTAAATAACTTCGCCGGTGGCCACCGCATCATTATCATTCAGCACGACGGTGGCATAAGGGATATCGCATACTACATCGCTGTGATGGTCCAACACGATGGCCGGCTTGCTAGCCACCCAACCCCGGTATTCGCTGCCTTCAAGCTTTTCAAGCAATGTCAGCGCGCTGGTATCCACGATGATGCTCAGGTCAAACTTCGGGGGCATATCCTTGCTGACCCGGTCCCAGCCGCGCAGGTGCTTTAGATAATCCGGGATATCAACGCCGCAATACAGGGATGGGTTCTTATCCATGTCGCCCAGGATGTGCTCCAGCGCTAAAGCGCTGCCCAAGCTATCTCCGTCCGGGTTGTCTGCTTGGATAATGACGATCTTACCCGCATCAGCGATTAACTTCTGAATTTCTTCTGGTTCTGTCATTGACCTCTAGTATAGACTATCTTGCCTCTTATAAGGCAGTTCGGCCTTCCAGGGCACGGCCTAGGGTAATCTGGTCGGCATATTCCAGGTCCACGCCGACTGGCAGGCCTCGTGCCAGACGCGTCATCTTGACATTCCGCTTGCCGATTTGTTGCTGGATGTACAGGGCGGTCGATTCTCCTTCTACGCTGGCATTGGTGCCAAGGATGATTTCCTTGACCTTGTCCTCGTCGATACGCTGCAGTAGCTCTTTTATATGCAGTTGCTGGGGGCTGATACCGTCTATAGGCGACACCAAACCGCCCAAGACGTGGTAAGTACCCTTGAATTGGCCGGTTTTTTCTAGTGCCAGGATATCGAATGGCTCGGCCACCACGGCAACCAGCTGCTTGTCGCGCCTGGGATCGGTATATAGGTCGGATAGCTCCTGGCCTTTGGGCACCAGTGCAAAGGTTTTTTTGCAGAATGCCACGCCGTCGTGCAATTGTTCTAAATCAGCGGCAATCTTCTTGGAGGTTGCCGGATCAGCTTTTAGCAAATAGTAAGCGTAGCGCTCAGCCGTGCGAGAGCCGACACCCGGCAACGCGCCCAATGCTTCAATGACGGCTTCAAGGGCTGGCGGCAAGACGCTCATGCTTGCGTCTTACAGGCCAAGGTCGCCTAACGCGCCCATCATTGGCTGCATTTTTTCAGCTGCAATCTTCTGACTCTCCTGGATAGCTTCTTTGACGGCCTCTTCGAGCCAGCGTTCAAGCTGCCCGATATCATCAAGGTCGACATACTCCGGGTCTATGTTTATCCTTTTGATTTTTTGTTCTCCGGTAATCTCAACGGTGACGGCTCCGTCACCTTTCTCTACTGAGATAATCATTTTCTGCAATTCTTTCTGCAGTTTTTTGACTTTCATTAGCATCTTGGCTTGATCGAATCGGCTCATAGCAATTGGTTCTCCCTTTTCTAGGGTCTATTTTATCAGAGATTGCCGGAAACTGGCACGGGTAGCCGGCGTCTGGGGCCAGGCTATGAAGTAATGGTTTATATGGTAGTACGACACCAACAGCACGGTGATGGACATCAAGGTAGTAGCTATGCCGCGTGCAATCGGGTTATAGGGGAACACGCTGAACCACTGCTGCAACATGAAGGCGATGCCGCCGGCGATGAATATATATATGACCGGTAAGAGCGCGGTGATACTGACCGGCCCGCCGAGCGTGATAAGCACTACGAGCAGTAGGGTGCTGCCCGCTAACAGTTTTATCCTGACAAGTTTCAAATGGTAGCGGGTGCTATACAACCCGAGTGCCAGCATAGCGATGCTGAATATGTCGAGCAATGGCAACCGCCCCAGCCACCTGACCGGATCAGATGGACCTTTCAGAAAAAGATAAGCTGGGATGTTCCAGAAATTCTTCAGGATTGCCGTCAGATGAGGCACATGCGCAGGCAGCCCGCCCACCGCCAGGAGCTCACGGGGTGCCTTGATGCCGACACGGACCAAAGGTATCAACAACACCAGGATAATCAGCGCGCAGACCAGCCTGAACCACACTGGCACCTGTTTGAGTTCTTTCCAGACCAAACTATGTTGCCAGACGGCCACCATGATGACCAGAAAGCAGAACCCAGGCGTGTAAAAACAGATTGCGACCATGCAGCTGAGCACTGCCAGGGCAGTTTTGCGCAGTGTCGTGTTATACAACCAGATAGCCGCCCACAAGAACGGTAGGATGGATAGGTATATCACGTCCGGTAATGCTAAGCGGCCGATGTGCAAGATCCAAGCAGATGTCAGGAACAACCACGTACCTAAGATGGCGACCCTGTCGCTGTACCATTCCCGAAGGATAAAGAAGCAGCTGACCGCCGCTAGCGATGCAAACAACACGCTGACCGCACGGTAAACCGCGATACTGTGGGCGTGGAGCTTGAACAAGGCGTATACGGGCACTTTGTGCAGGCCGTACAGCGGATTATCCAGTAGTTGGCGACCCGAAGCGACACTACCCAGATAGGCCTGTTCGGGTCGGCTCGTACCGGGCGGCAGACTGCCAAGCCGGAATCCAAAGATAACCCCTATGACTAAGCCTATGGCAAGAAAAGCCACGATAGGCCGCCACATCAGAAATACCCACGCTTTCAATTTCTCCATCTCTTACCACCATTATACATCAGCTCAGCGTTCATCAGGCACAAACGTGATCAATAAATTCACATTTCGCTCCCTGATAAAGGTCCGTCCTTTATCAGAGAGTGATTCTGTGATTTACGATTCAAACGGTTGGGTGTGCTTGGTGTCTATGGAACGGAAGCGTTGCTTTTCTTTGTCAAAATAAAGTTCAAGCGCGCCGGTCGGGCCGTTACGGTGTTTTTTAATGAATATATCCGTGATATTGCGCCTGTCAGTCTCCGGATTGTAGTAGTCTTCCCGGTAGATGAACGCCACGACGTCCGCATCCTGCTCAATGGACCCGGACTCGCGTAAATCCGCCAGTTGTGGAATCTGTGGACTACGGCTTTCTACGGAGCGGCTCAGCTGGCTCAAAGCCAGCAACGGCACATTCAGTTCCCGGGCGACGGCTTTCAGGCCGCGCGATATCTCACTGATTTCCTGGACGCGGTTACCTTCTCCGCCAAACTTACTGCCGCCACTCATGAGCTGCAGGTAATCCACGATAATCAATCCCAACTCATGCGAATGGGCCTCCCGCCGCGCTTTGGTGCGGAGTTCGCTGACGGTAATACTTGGGATGTCATCGATATAAATCTCAGCTTCGGAAAGCGTCCCCATGGCTTGCCCTATCTTTTCAAAGTCCGCATCGGTCAGGTTGCCAGTACGAAGCGCCCATGCGTCAACGCCTGACTCCATCGCCAGCATGCGGTCTACCAGCTGTTCCTTACTCATTTCTAAGCTGAACAGCAGGACGGGTTGTTTGGCTTGCAAAGCGACGTTATGAGCTAGGTTCAGGGCCAGGGCGGTCTTGCCCATGGATGGACGGGCGGCCAGCACGAACAAGTCGGAGCGTTGCAGACCGGCCAGGATATTGTCCATATCTTTAAAACCGGTCGGGATACCGCGTATCTGGCCTTTGTCCTTGTGCAGTTCATCCAAACGGTCAAAACTTTCGCTTAAGATAGTTTCCAGGCTGGTCACATCCTGTTGGATATGTTTTTGGCTGACTTCGAACAACTTTGTTTCTGCCTGTTCTATCAGTTCCTGCAGTTCATTGGTCTCATTGAAGCCTAATGTCGTAATATCTTGCGCTGCCTTGATAAGCCGCCTGCGCAGCGCTTTTTGAGCGACTATCTCGGCGTATTGTTCGACATGGGCGGCCGTCGGCACGAAATTACTGAGCTCGGCAAGGTAGGATGAACCCCCGATAGCTTCCAATGTCGTGTTGGTCTTCATCTGGTCGGACAGCGTCAGGACATCAATAGGACTATGCCGGTCGTATAACTGTGTTATCGCTTCATAGATATAGCGGTGTTTCTCATCATAGAAGTCATAGGAATCTATCTTGTCGGCTATCCTGACCAAGGCGTCGGTATCAATCAATATGGCTCCCAGAAGAGACGCTTCAGCATCGGTATTCTGCGGAGGTACCAGGGCGGCTTTGGGTTCCATTCCTCTACTCTACTATTTCTGCGCCACCAAAGATATTGCTAATGGTTTCAAGGTTTAAGTCGGCTGCCGGTTTGATTTCCGGTTTGACCATGTTATCTGCCTGCCCGAGCTCTATTTCGAGCACACATTCCACTTCGATGTTGGAGCCGGTCGCTTCATAGATTATATCCATCAGGACCTGTTTGTTCGCGTCCAGTCGTTTTTTGTGGAACGCGAAACCGAAACTGAGCAGTAATTTATCTTTTTCAAATGTCGGCTTTGCCATACGGGCGATGCCATACAGCGTATTGTGTTTGCCCTTCATCGCCGCCAGAACCTCAGGCCATACGCTCTCGTCAAAAGCTTGTTTCTTATCAGTTGGTTTGTCAGTAGTGTTGGTCTTGATGCTGCTGGACGAAGTTTTCTTTTCTGAGCGCGCCATAGGTTGTGGAGCGGTTGTAGCTGCGGCCGTTGTTGGCGACTGGGCTTCAGATGGCTGGTGACTTCCGTCAGAACGTTCCAAGGCTGCACCGTACAGAGCCAGCTCCAAGGCTACCCCAGGGTCGGAGGCGGCGGGAACTTGAAGCAGCTGGGCAAGCAACTGCAGGGTGGTCTCAGGCGGCAGAGATGATTGGTTCTCTACCAGTTGATGGCGCAGTAGTTGTGATAACTGATGGGCCAGTTGGCCGGCCTGCACGCCTTGGGTGCGTAACTTTTCCAATGCTTCATTAGATTTTTGGATATCACCTTGGCCGAGCGCCGTAAGCAGGTTTGTAAGCAATGCATCCGGGGCTTGGCCGACGGCCTGCTGCACGGCTGCAAGCGTCACGCGGTCGCTGTGGTGCCTCACCTGGTCCAGCAAGCTGATGCTGTCGCGAAAGCTGCCTTCACCGTGCGCTGCTATGAGGTCCAGTGCCTCATCATCAATCGTCATCTTTTCTTTCTTGGCGATTTCTTTCAGATGAGCGGCCACCTGGGCAGTGTCTACCGGCTTGAATGTGAAGCGTTGGGTGCGGCTTATTATGGTCGCAGGCACCTTATGGGCCTCGGTAGTGGCCAGGATGAATATAGCGTGCTCCGGGGGCTCTTCGAGCGTCTTGAGCAGTGCGTTGAAGGCTTCCTTGGTCAGCATGTGGACCTCATCTATGATGTATACCTTATACTTGGCGCTGGTCGGTGCAATGAAGACGCGTTCCTTGAGCTCGCGTATCTCATCGATACGACGGTTGCTGGCCGCATCTATCTCTATGATGTCCAGGTGGGTCCCCTCATCGTCATAAGGCAGTCCGTTCACTTCATAAGCCAGGATGCGGGCGATGCTGGTCTTGCCGACTCCGCGTGGCCCGGTCAATAGGTAGGCATGGCTTATCATCCCTTGTTTCAGAGCGCGTTCCAGCGTGCCAGTGATGTGTTCCTGGCCGATAATTTCCGACAACGATGCCGGCCGGTATTTCCGGTAAAGTGCTTTCCCCATGTTTACTTAATTATACGCCACTAAGACCGCGCAGTCTGTTGTATTTAGCTAGGCTGCAGGAGCGTTTAGCGCAGCCATCATGTCCCCCAGCTGTTCGACGTAGCCAGCTCGCGCTTTTTCGCCATGATAGGCGCCAGCTACGCTATGGCCTAGGGCGGTTAACCCAAGCCCTGTGCGGAACGGTCCAGGTTCAAAGTCATTGGTAGCCGCAGCAAAGACCACGGTTTCTAATTTTTCCAGCATTGACTCTTTGCCTATTGGATCGACCGGTATATTTAATAACTGGCCGCCGGGGTGCTCATTGCTCACGGTGGCTTGTTTGTAGATACGCGCGGCGTTCAGACTCCAACCAGTTTTCACTGCTTCTGCGCCAAAAGTGATCAGAAGGGCTGTCTTTGCTAATTTACTCACCCTTGGAGCAAACATTGCGGCACCCGCTATTTCTAAGACAGCTGCAGTATCTGCTATAGGATCTGCTTGCGCGCCACCTCTTGTAACCCCTCTGCCCCATTCGGGGAAAAGCTTGTCAATCAAGCGTGCTATATTGCCTTCCGCATCAGATAAACCTGTAGCGATGACCCAGGGTGTGACGTAGCGTTCGCCGCGTACCAGCATGTGTGCCGCCTTTGCGGCAAGCACGGGCCTGGCAGCTGTCATCACATTTGCTGGCGTGATGAGTTTTTCAGATACAGGAGCATTTGTCTCAGTCTTATTAGCCGATTGTGCACGGCTGACGAGTGAACTATAGATTCCCATTAATATATAATAACACAACTCTAACATAATGGCAATACCCTTTGGATGGAGTATGGCTAGAGAGCTGCTTCTAATGCTGCCCACTCGGAGTGGGTGTCGTCCTCTGGAACATTGACGCTGACCTGGTCGCCCGGTTTGGCTTTGAAATAAGTTACGCTGGCCAGCAGTACCCGGTACTGTTTACCGTTGACGTCAACGAAATAATGACCGTTTTCCAGCTTGAGCATGCCAACCACCTGTTTGCGCGGCACGGGGCCTATTTGCTTATAAAGGAACGAGCCGTCATCCGCGATGGTAAGTTTCAGGATATCACCTTGGACCAGCTTGGATTTGCTGGCATAGTTGGCAGGTACCGGGTAGTTCTTACCGTCGGAACCGACCATGGTCTGGCCGTCAAAAACACCCTCGATAATCTTACCGAGCGGCTCCTCTTTGATAGCGGCAGCGACGGCCGGGTCCTCGCCCACAAGACTTACCAGCAGCTCTTTGGCTGCCGCTAAGCTAGTCTCCGCCTCCTGAATCAAGGATTTCAATCGTTTGATTTGTTTTTCCGGTACTTCTGCCATTTGTTTCGTCTCTCACACGTGGTATAAGTGTTTATTTGGTACACTTCTGGCCTTACCGTACCACGAGACACCGGTCAAGTCAAAAAATCAACTCTAAATCTGTGGATAAATAATCAACCGCCTACTACGACGTAGGCGGTTTGGGTTACTTTAGCCTGTTAAGTTAAGCTAATTCAACTGTTGCGCCGGCTTCTTCAAGCACCTTCTGGGCGTTGTCGGCGTCTTCTTTCTTAGCTTTTTCCAACACGGTCTTTGGGGCTCCGTCGACGACTGCTTTGGCCTCACCAAGACCGAGTCCGGTCAGGTCTTTGACGGCTTTGATGACGGCAACCTTCTGTGCGCCTGCATCTTTAAGGATGACGTCGTATTCTGACTTTGCGTCTTCCGCGGGTGCAGCCTCTGCACCGCCGGCCGCAGGACCGGCAGCCACAGCAACAGCCGCAGCTGGTTCAATACCATATTCATCCTTGAGGATGGTACCTAGTTCGTTTACTTCCAGAACACTGAGATTGACCAGTTGTTCCGCGAATTTTTTTAAATCTGCCATAGTATTTCTCCTTAATTTAACCTTTAACTGCAGCTTTTGCTGCTAATCCATCTAACAGACCATGCAGATTGCCAGCCAGTCCGCTCATAACACCGTTCACAGGCGAATTAAGCGTACCGATGATACCGGCGATAAGCTGCGTCTTGCTTGGCAATGCGGCTAATGCTTTTACATCCTCAGCTGCCATGAAATCACCTTCCGCGGTGATGGCTCCGACGAACTGCAGCGTCGGTTGCTTCTTGGCGAATTCGGCTATGGCCTGCGCCGGAGCAACTTCATCTTCACTATTGAATGCGTATAACAACATGCCCGTAAGCGCGCTTGTATCCAGCTGTTTAGTGGCCTCATTGCTCTTCAGGGCTTGTATGACCAGCCTGTTCTTGACTACCTGCACCTTGGTGCCGTTGTCACGGGCTTGTCTGCGCAGAGCCTGCATCGCCTTGACCGGTGTGCCTTTGTAGGCGCTTATGACCGTCAGTTTAGAGTCAGCCAGAAGCTGGCTTATCTCTTCGACGACCTCATTTTTCTTATCCTTGGTTAATGCCATATGGCCTCCGTTGTTTTAGGATATAGTAAAGCTTCGACCACGCTTTACCTAAGTACCAAAAAGGCCCCTTGGCGTTACCAAAGGGCCTCAAAAACATGCTCACAAACAAAAACAAATTGTTGGCTTCGCACCTAGGCGACATTATCAAGCTCTGTAGAGCCGTCGCTGTCTTTGGTAACAGATAGATACTACAGACTACTATCTGTTATGTCAAGCGGGGAGAGAGTATCTTACCTCAGCATAGCTCGTCTCCGCCTGGGATACATGTGACACGGCTGAGCCGCCGATTGCCGCCATCCGGCTTTGAAAGCGTTCTACGCCTCTAGCGGAGCGATCAATTCTGGCTTGGAAATGATCCGTCTGGTCCGGAAAACGACCGATGGCATCCTCATATCGTGAGGTATCGATGGTGTGTTTTACAACACGCGCCTCAACTCCCTTCATGCCAGCCATAACTTCAATCTCTTGTTGTGTGTAAGGCCTTACATTCGGAACACCCTGTGGTTGTACTTGTACTTCAATATTCATTACTTTTCTCCTATAAATTAAAAACCAGGCTTGTCGAAGCCTGATTGTTAGGGCTGTACTAAGGCGCGACTACGCGCTCAGGCTTCAACCATGGTGAAGCACAGCCCCTGAAGGCCGAGGAGGAGTTGCAAGTTGTGCTTAACGGTTAAAACCATAATGAAGCCAGTCTATACCCAATTTTTTTGAAGTGCAAGTCTTAGTTCACCCCAGTTAAAGTGCTATTGCATTTTCTTGACAAAGGCGTATAACATTAAGATAGATAGATTTGCGAGACAAAGATGAGCACAAGAGAAACCTACAAACCACATCTGGATTTAAGTGATATGCGACTCCTAGGTAGAGGCGAACTGGATATCTTCCGTGAGTGGCGTGTTCAAAATGACAATAAGGGCTATTTTGATAGCCGTCTGGAAGAAGCGCGTATGGACACGGTGCATGCGCTCGGCAATGCCAGTGTGGCAGAGATACGTGCAGTAACCAAAGATCACGCAGCTGCTTTTGCGGCCAGTGCCTATCCGGAAATCTCAATACCGGAAGCCACGTTACAGACAGTCAGTGCTGCTGTCGTCCTGGAGACTGACCTCACAGTAATGCTCGCGTTAGAAAAAGGCGGCATGGACGCTCTGTTGGTGCCAGAAGAGTCCGCGGTAAACCGGTTAGTCGTACTGTCAGAACACAGTGATGAGGTGGAGGCCGCCCGCCGGTCTTCCCAAGGCCAAGGCGTACCTCATGTGCTTATCGCTTCACAGACGCTGGTGCGGGCGCTGGTTGAAGTAAACAGCTTTGCTTCTCCGATTCCAACCTTACCTTAATCTTCTAAGGAATCAAGTTGGCTCAGTTTGAATTGTGTGGCTCGCTCCGCGGCCAGACGTGTCAACTTGGGATCCTCGTCCTGGTTGACGAACTTCATGGCCTCGGCCATCAGAGGATGTACTTCTGCCAACTTCTCATGCATCTCAAGCACAAGCTTGCGGTAACCGGGGTGGCCTTGGGGACTTGTGCGTAGTTCGTGCAAGTGGAACGCTTCACGGGCGTTGTAGGTAACTTTCCAGCGCATACGATGGCCTAATAGCGTCGCGTACTGGGCCTCAAGCGTGTAACCGGCTTCCTGCAATTTGCTATAAAGTTCCAGGCTTAGGTCAAAACATTTTTCGAAAGCCTCGGTCAAGCCGGCGTCTTCTACCAGTTGAGGTATCTCATAGCCATAACGGGGCGTCAGAAGCTGCCAGCTCATGTCGTCTACCATACGGTGTCTTTGCAGGTCGCGGAAGATGCCATAATCGCAGAACAGGTCCCAGCTATAGTGGGCTTTTTCCAAGGCACGTCCCGGCCGGTGCCGTCTATTAAGTCGTTCGCCCATGTAAGAGACAAATACCTCTTCTTTTTTGGCAATCGCCCATTTGTTCACCTGTTGGCGCAACTCCTTAAGCGGCAGATTGCTGTGTTCGTAGAGCATATCCGGAACCAAATCCAACTCATTGCGCGGCCAGAATGAGACCAGTTGCACCGCCTCCGTAGCCGAGGCGTGGCTATCTGGCAGGTATTTGTCGGCCAGGTCCTTGACGG
>DATIHP010000038.1:0-21053 GCA_035480495.1 Saccharimonadales bacterium (SeqCode) | reverse complement strand
CCACAGAGGCGGAATTTGTAAAGATTTGCCTGGACAATGCTTACGTTTTGTGGTAAGATGGCTAACAGAGATTCAAAAAGGATCAAAAACAAAAATGGACAACCCAAACCCGATAGATCAGACTACTGAGCGTTTGAAGCAGGCGACCAACGTGCTTGTGACGGTCAGTGCTAATCCTTCGGTGGACCAGTTGGCCGGTGCTATCGGTATAACGCTACTGCTCAACAAGCTCGGCAAGCACGCTACTGCCGTTTTCAGCGGCCAGATTCCGGATACTATTGAATTCTTGCAACCCGAAAAGACGTTAGAGAAAAATACCGATTCGCTGCGGGATTTTATCATCGCGCTGGACAAGTCCAAGGCAGATAAACTCCGTTATAAGGTGGAAGACCAGATGGTCAAGATATTCATCACACCGTATCGGACCTCAATCAGTGATAAGGACCTGGAATTCAGCCAAGGCGATTTCAACGTCGAAGTCGTATTGGCGCTCGGTGTGAACGAGCAAGCCGATATAGACCAGGCCATTACGGCGCACGGCCGTATCCTGCATGATGCGACGGTCATCGGTATAAACACGCAAGGCGGCGCCAACCTAGGCACCATCAACTGGGTCCAACCGGATGCCAGCAGCCTGTGTCAGATGTTGGTTGATTTAGGGCAAAGTTTGAAAGCGGACGTATTGGACGGACAGATGGCCACCGCGTTCTTGACAGGAATCGTGGCTGAGACGGAACGCTTCAGCAATGAGAAGACCTCCGCCGCTGCTATGCAGATGAGCGCCAAACTGATGGCCGTGGGCGCCAACCAGCAGCTCGTGGCCAGCCAGCTAGAACCGCCGGCCACCGACAAATCGACTAACAGCCAACCTATAGAAGAGGACGCGGAGCTTCCCGAAGTCACACCGGAAACAGAAGCACCAGCCGAATCAGAACCCGAACCTGAGCCCGAAGAGCAAGAAAATCAAGCGGCAGGGGACGGTGCGCTGGAAATCGATCACGGCGACCCTAAACCGTTTGAGGAAGATGAGGAATCAACCGAAGACAGGCTGAAACAGATAGCCATTGATAATCAAGGACAACTGAAGCATCTGACCGAAGAGGAAGAAAAAAGGCAAAAAGAAAACCAATACCTTCCACAGTCACCGGATACGACTGAGCAGCAAGATACCTCAGCATTGAAGCTACAACCACCAAGCCGGGGTGGAACGCTCACTGCCAATACGCAACCTGAAGGACTTGACCCAACCGTCGATCCTTTGACTGCTCCCTCTGATGACAAGCCACTGTTATCTCATGATGCGCCATCTGCCCAACAGGCGGCGGAACCGCCTCAGCAACAGCCGGTACCACCCAGCTCCTTTCCCGCGGAAAATACGCAGCAAACAAATATAGATGATGTCCCCGAACCACCTACTACCTTGTCTGACTTGGAGAAAGTAGTGGACAGTCCTCACGTTCAAACATCCGGCGAACCAGACGGTACTGCGGCTCCAGACGGTGGTGTGAATGCAGCCCGCGATGCTGTCCAGGAAGCAGTCCAGAGCAGCACACCCCAAGTATTGGAACCGATACAGGCTCTCAACGCGCAGCACGTGGATTTGAATCCTCCGGTTGAACCAAGCGAGAAGCCGGCCGACACAATACCGCCGCCTACTACCAACCTACCCGCCGGCTTGGTGCCCCCGGATCCTGGCTTACCGTCAGACAATACTGCCGCCCCGGCAGCAGACGCCAGCGCGCCTCCGGCCGTACCGCCGCCCATGATGCCTCCCATCATGCCGCCATCACAACCGATGCAAGACCCCAACAGTCCGAGCAACCAGGCGCTGTAGCGGTAACAGAGACAAACCTACGGTTTTTCTCGTCGCGCCGGGCGCGGAATAAATCCGCGTCTCGGGCTGCTCTTTTCCCTTATAATACCTTTGATGAATGGGATTTTACTTATAGACAAACCTTCCGGATGGACATCTTTTGACGTCGTAGCCAAGATACGGGGAATGATAAGGCGCGAAACAGGACTTAAGAAGCTAAAAGTAGGGCATGCCGGGACTTTGGACCCCTTGGCTACCGGGCTTCTGGTAATCTTACTGGGCACTTATTGCAAACGGGCCGGTGAGTTCAGCAAGCTGGACAAGACCTATCAAGTTACTATGAAACTGGGGCAAACCAGCACGACAGGCGATGAAGAAGGTGAAAAAACGGCTGTTTCAGGCCTCAGACCCCCAAAAAGTGCCGTTTTAGCCGCTTTGAAGCGGTTTGAAGGCGAAATTATGCAAACACCTCATAAATACTCGGCTATAAAAGTGGACGGCCAGCGCGCCTATAAACTGGCCAGGGCAGGCAAAGAAGTGGTACTGGAACCTCGTCGCGTAACAATTTACGACATTACAGACGTAACTTATCATTATCCGAAGGTGAAATTCACTACCAAAGTCTCTTCCGGCACCTATATTCGTTCTTTGGTAGAAGATATAGGCAAGGAACTACACACCGGTGCCTACATGGCCGTCCTCCGCCGCACAAGCATCGGTCCGTTTGGGATTGGACAAGCGCTGAATATCACCGCATTGGATGACTGGCAAACCAAAGACCATATCCTGCTTGCTTAACAGAGGCGGGTGTGGTATGCTTACCGCAACGCTATCAACTCTCTTCATTATTTAACCGATTAGGGAAACTAAAGATAGATGATTTCAACGGAGAAAAAGAGTAAGATTGCTGCCGAGTTGCAGCGCGACAAGAAAGACACCGGTTCGCCCGAGGTTCAGGTCGGCATACTGACCGAACGCATCAAGGAATTGACCGCGCACCTGAAGGTCCATAAGCATGATTTCATGGCCCGCAGAGGGTTATTGCAGGCCGTCGGCAAGCGTAAGCGCCTGCTGAAATACCTGGCCGAACAAGACGGTAAAGCGTATCTGGACCTCGTCAAGAAGCTCGGCCTTCGCAAATAATTTGGACAGACTATAATCCGCCACCAGGCGGCCAAGCTTGTGCACATTAACTAAAGTGGGATTTTCGTACGCAGAGACCAGATATACAGGCTGAGAACGCACAAGGGCATTTGTATATTTGCACCTTGCGGACGACAATCCATGAAAGGTAGATAAACTATGGGACAGACCATAAATCCGTTTGGAAAAGACGTTATAAAAGTAGAGGCCGAGTTATGCGGCAAGCCGCTCAGCTTAGAGGTAGGCAGGGTCGGATTTAGGACCAGCGGCAGTGTGCTGGCACGTTACGGTGACACGGTAGTACTGGGGTCAGCCATGGTCAGTGACCGTGCCATCAGTGGCATGGATTACTTCCCGCTCTCCATTGATTATGAAGAAAAAATGTATGCGGCCGGCAAGGTCAGCGGCTCGCGTTTCATCAAGCGCGAAGGCCGCCCATCGGATGATGCCATCCTGATAGGACGCCTGATTGACCGGCCTATCCGTCCGCTGTGGCCGAAGGGCTACCGGCAGGAAGTACAAGGCGTGGCAACGGTGCTAAGCATGGACCCCAATTTCCGTCCGGACATGGTGGCGATGATTGCCATGAGCGCCGCCTTCATGCTGACGGGCGCACCTTTTGACGGCCCGGTAGCAGGACTACGCGTCAGCCTGGTGGAGGGCAAACTCAAAGCCTTTGCCAGCCCCGAAGAGATAGAAAAAAGTACATTGGACCTGGTCGTGGCCGGAACTAAAGATGGCATCATGATGGTAGAGGCCGGCGCCGGCGAAGTCAGCGAAAAACAGGTAGTCGAGGCCATGCAATACGCCTTTGAGGCCATGCAGCCGGCCATCAAATTGCAGGAAGAGTTGGTCACGAAAGTCGGCGTCACTAAACAAGAATATACGTTGGTACTGCCTGATAGCTCCATCCAGGATAAGGTTGATGAGTGGATTGCCGGCAAGCTGGGCGACAAGGTCCGCGCACCATATCCGGAACGCAACGAGCTGGTAAATTCCTTACGCGACACGTTCCACGACTTCTTTGCCGAGCAATTCGAGGATGAATACCATGCGCTGAAACCGGAATATGACGAAGCCTTTACCATGGCCATCCATAAAGATGTGCGCAAAGGTATCGTGGAGCATAAACTGCGTCCGGATGGCCGCCGTTTAGATGAAATCCGCCCGCTATCCAGCGAAGTAGGCATCTTACCGCGCACCCACGGCTCAGCGCTATTCACACGCGGTATGACGCAAGGGTTGAATATCGTCACCCTGGCACCCCTCAGCTATGTCCAACTGATTGACACCATGGAACACGAGGGCGAACGGCGCTATCTGCACCACTACAACGCCCCCGGTTACACCGTCGGCGAGGTCAAACGCCTGAGCGGTCCCGGCCGGCGCGAAATCGGGCATGGCTATCTGGCGGAGCGGGCATTAGCACCAGTCTTGCCCAGCGAGGCCGAATTCCCCTACATGATTCGTTCGGTCACTGAGATAATGAGCCAGAACGGCAGTACCAGCATGGCGGCTACCTGCTCATCCACCATGGCGCTCATGGACGCCGGTGTACCGCTGAAGCGCCCCGTTTCGGGGATTGCCATGGGACTTATGATGGACAATAAGACGCCCTATGTCCTGAGCGATATCGCCGATGCGGAAGATTTTGCCGGCGACATGGATTTCAAGGTGACTGGCACGACCGAGGGCGTTACTGCTCTTCAGATGGATATGAAGGTCCATGGGTTGCCGGTGGATATTTTGCAACAGGCGTTGGAACAGGGCAAAGCCGGTCGTGCGCATATCCTGGAGCACATGATAAGTACCATTGCCGAACCTAGGAAAGAGATGAGCCCGTACGCGCCGCGTGTCGAAGCTATCAATATCAACCCGGACAAAATCCGCGAGGTCATCGGCAAAGGCGGCGAGACCATAAACCGCATCATCGCCGAGACAGGTGCCGAGATTGACATCAAGGACGATGGTACGGTGATGATTGCCAGTCCGGACAAGACCTCGATTGACGCCGCTATCAAGATGGTGCGCGATATCACGGTCGAACCGGAAGTCGGCACTATCTATGAGAAAGTACCGGTCGTAAGTGTGTTGGACTTCGGTGCCTTCGTACAGATTTTGCCCGGTAAAGACGGCTTGGTACACGTGTCCGAGATGAGCGAGGAACGGGTCAACAGCCCGCGTGATGTCGTCAAGGAAGGCGATCTGGTCACCGTCAAACTAGTGGCAATCGATGAAAAAGGACGGCTGAACCTCAGCATGAAACAGGCCGCCCGCGAGATTGGTAAGAAGTAATATGGCAAATCTGCATACACCAGACCAATTCAAGACCCGCCCGGCGCTATTGTCTATGGGGATGGCCGGGTTAGTTCTGGCGTACTTGCTGATCAGCCGGGCGTTTGATACCGGCAGCTGGTGGCAATACCTGGGCACGCTGCTGCTGCTGATACTATCCAGCCAGCTCATCGTGCGCGGTATTAAAACGAAGAAGTAATATGCCAAAGAACAAGCAACAACAACTGGATGAACTGGCGAAACAGATTATCAAGGATAAGGTCTGCGAAGACTTAGCCAAGCAGGCCACACAACTGGTGTTCGGCGTCGGTGGCGCTGACGCGGATATCACGTTCATCGGTGAAGCCCCCGGCAAAAACGAGGATTTGCAAGGCGAACCGTTCGTGGGAGCCGCCGGTAAGTTCCTGAACGAGATGTTGGCGATGATAGGCCTTGAGCGCAAAGACGTCTATATAACTAACATCGTCAAATACCGGCCGCCCGACAACCGCGACCCGCTGCCAAGCGAAAAATCAGACTTCTTGCCATACTTGGATAAACAGCTGGAAATCATCAATCCCAAACTTATTGTCACCCTGGGTAGGCACAGCATGGATGTGCTGCTGCCCGGGTTGAAAATAACCCAAGTACACGGCCAGCCCAAACGGTATAAGAACAGGGTATTCCTGCCCTTATTCCATCCGGCTGCGGCATTGTACGACGGGAGTCTTAAGCAAACCCTCATAGACGACTTTGCCAAGATTCCACTCATTTTAGAAAAATTTTAATATCTTACACATTAAACAGAAAGGAAGATATGAATCCAAAACAACCTAAACCAAATAACAACCAAAGGCCCAAGCCGGCCGGTAACTCCAATGGACGCGGCGCCTCGCGCGGCGCAGCCATAAGAGCTCAGCGTAGGGCCCAGGACGACGCGGCCCGCACGCTCAACCAATATGTCGAACTACCCTCGAACTCAGACGAGAAGCCGCGGGCCAACTTCATCGATAACAGTCCGCGCCTGAAGATAATCGGCCTCGGGGGCATGGACGGCGGCGGCTCGAAGAACATGATTCTGATTGAATACCTGAACGATGCCGTCGTGATGGACTGCGGCAACGACCTGGGGGTCGATCTGCCCGGTATCAACTACGGCATCTGCGATATCAGCTACCTGGAATCTATCAAGCACAAGCTGCGCGGTTACCTGATTACCCACGGCCACCTTGACCACATCGGCGGTCTGCCGCACATCGTACCGAAGGTACCCGCACCTATCTATGGGTCCAAGTTCTCAATCGGCCGCGTGGAAGAGATATTCGGGAACTTCGGGCTGCCGATGCCGGATGGATTCGAACTCAAGACCGTCACCATGAATGAGAACACCCACGAGCGGCTCAAAGTCGGGCCGTTCTTCGTAGAACTGGTCCGCATTACCCACTCCATCCCGGGCTCGACCTGCATCGTACTGGATACGCCGGTGGGACGTATCATCAACACCGGTGATTTTCGGCTTGACCCCAACCCGCTCGACCATGAGCGCACGGATGTGGAGCGGCTCAAACAGCTGGGTGACGAAGGCGTACTGGCCCTCTTAAGCGAAAGTACCACGGTAGAACGGCTGGGTCGGACCCCTAGTGAATCCACGATTGAGCAGAGTTTCGTCGACATCATGAAACAAGCGCCAGGAAGGATATTCATCGGTCTGTTCTCGACCAACATGAACCGGGTACAGATGATAATCAACGCCGCCGTGCACAACGGCAAGAAAGTGGCCATGGACGGGCGTAGCATGGTCAGCACCCTTGAGATGGCGGTGCGCCATGGTTTTGTCCGGGTGCCGAAAGGTACGTTCGTACCGATAGCTTCCGCTGCGACTATGAAGGACAACGAATTAGTGGTGGTCTGCACCGGCTCACAAGGCGAGCCGAACTCCGCGCTCATGAAGATGTCCAGCGGCGACCATCGCCACATCAAGCTGAAGGAGCAGGACACTGTCATCCTAAGCTCTTCCCCCATCCCGGAATCAGGCAACGACGCGCTAATCGGTAGTATGGTGGACGATATGGTAAGACGCCACGTCCACGTGTTCCAGCACACCAATCATGAACTTGACGGTGTCGGGCCGCTGCACGTATCGGGCCACGCCAGCCGGGACGAGTATGCTGATATGATTCAGATGATACGACCCAAGTTCTTCATCCCCATCTACGGTGCTTTCCGGGTCAAACAACGCCACGTCGAACTGGCGGTGGAACAGGGTATAGCACGGGCCAATACGGCTAACGTTGAGAACGGGCAAGTGGTCGCGCTGACCGCTGACAAGATGGAAGTCATCGGCGAGGTGCCATGCGGGACGGTGCTGGTAGACCAGACAGGCGGCCTGGTCAGCGGGGTAGTCATCAAAGACCGCCTGATGCTGGCTGAGGAAGGGCTCGTAGCGGTCGTACTGACCCTGGATAAGAAAACCGGACAACTGGTAACCAGCCCGGATATCATCAGCCGCGGGTTCATATATATGCGTGACAACGAAGAGCTCATGAACACTTTCAGGATTGAGCTGAAACGAGCCGTCCAACAACGCTTCAAACGTATCGACCTGGACCGTTTCAAGGCCGAACTTAAAGACCACGTGACCCACTTCCTATTTGAACATACCGGCGGTAGCCCCATCGTCATCCCGGTCGTCAATATCATCGGCGGCAACAAGCCGGGTGCTTCCCAGACCGGCCAGAGTCCAGCCGCACACGCCAGGCCGGGACAAGCGGGCAGGGTTCCACAGGCTCAAACGGCGCCAACGCCGGAACAGATTGCCGCCGACCAGCAGAAACGGTTTGAAGAAATGCGTTCACGCTTATTAGGACAAGATGCTAGAACGGATTAGATAGCCATATTTCATATTGACCTATTGTAAATAAAGTAGTATAGTTATACTTCTAAATTTATTTTGGGAGGAGGTGCGTATGAAATCTTACAAGAATTTCGTGGTGGCCGGGGTCTTATTGGGCAGTATATTAGGCGGCATAGTAGTTGCTTCAACGGCCGGCCGCTCCCACCAGAACGCAGCTGATGCTTCTATGCAGGCACAGATGGCTGAAGCCAGTTCACTGAATGCCCAGGCCCAGCCTGCGGCTAACGTAACGGCATCACCTTCCGGTGTCTCATCAGCATCTACGACTAACAATGGTGCTAGGACTGCGACCGTCGCTTCAGTTACCGGCGTGACCCTCAGCGATAGCGACCGCCAATTCCTAAGCGATATACGTGATCTGAGCCAACACTCCTTCAGTGACGTACCGCTCGACAGCCCATACTACGATGCCACCTTGATTTTGCAGATTCTTCACATCTTTAACGGATACACCGACGGAACCATGGGTCTTAACCAACCGATGAGTCGCGCACAGGCCGCCGCTGTCCTGAACCGCCTCTTCCTGTTCTCGCTTGACTACAATACCGACCAAGCCTTCAATGACGTGCCTGCGGCTAATATCCATGCCAAGGCTATCAATGCCATGTTCTGGGCCGGTATTACCAACGGCTGCAGTGCCTCGCCTCGTAACTTCTGCCCCGAACAGGCTATAACACGTAAACAGTTCATAACGCTCCTTGGCAAATCACTCTTTCTTCCTATAACCTCGCAACCGGCCGCCTTCACGGACGTCTCAGCAAACGACAGCGCCAACACATACCTGGCTGCCCTCAAGCCGGACGGTATCGTCACCGGTTGTACCGCAACCACATTCTGTCCTGATAACGCCCTTACCCGCGCCCAGGCCGTCACTATCATAGCTCGTCTGCTGGCAGGCAACAGCAATTTCAAACCCAACGCAACCCTCTAAACTACACGAAACAAAACGCTCACGGTTTGTTGACAAATGATGTAAATATTGCTATAATAAATATATGGTTACTCCTAGTGATAAAAACCAGCCTCCAACTCCTCCTTACCATGACCAAAAACTTCGTCACGAAGCAGGTGAAGGATGGCACCCTGATGGCTTAAATCAGCAAATATTGGGAGCAGCCGTGATCCGTGATGCCATATTGGCGAAAAGGGAAGACTTCCCTAACGATCCGGGCTACAACAAGGAACTGGACATTTGGGATAAAAGGGTAGAAGAACTTAAAACCCAATATCATTCACAAGATGAGCTACCTTTCGGAGAATAGATTTAAATAGTATAATTAGCTGATAGCTATGGCTAAAAAGAAAAAACAAACTAGAAGAAAAAGGGCTCCAGTAGCCGAAGACAGTGAAAAATCGGCTTTTTGGCCATTGGCCGGTGCGATTCTGATGTTCCTGTTGGCAGCCTTCGTGCTGCTGGGCGGTTTCGGCGCCGGCGGCGAATTGCCACGCAAACTGTTCCACGGCGCCTATTGGGCGCTTGGCTGGGGCGGCTTTCTGGCCCCTGTCGCACTGGTGTATTTTGGAATCCTAAAATTCAGCAGCGAAGACCGCCAGATACCATTGGCTAAGCTGGTCAGCATGCTGGCGTTCATGGCGGCGAGTGCCAGCTGGCTCCACGTTACGTTCACCCAGAGAATGGCCGACGGCACCTATAGCGGTGGACACGGCGGCGAAGTCGGCAGACTGTTCGGCAACCTGGTACTGAACGTCCTGGATAAGGTACCGGCTAACATAATGTTCCTGGTTTTCAGCATGCTGTTGTTTTTCCTAAGCTTCGGTATTTCACCCCGAGTTATCCTTAAACTAGCCAGCCTCTTCAAGCGGCCTGAACAGGAAGACACTGACTTGGCAGACCTCAAGGCCAAGGCCAACGAAACCAGTTTCAAGATGAACGAGGGTGTCCCGGTCGAACACCATAGCGCCCGCGAAGCCGCCCGGATGAGCACCTTCAAGAACACCGCTCAGAAGCTGAGCCCGGACGAGAATCATCACGCCCTTATCACCGCCAGCGACCCGGATTGGCAATTTCCTAGCATGGACCTGTTGATACAGAAACAGGACAAGGCTGACGCCGGGGATGTCGAGGGTAATGCCGAGATTATCAAAGAGACGCTGGCTAATTTTAATATCAATGTCGATATGGAGGGCGCCAATATCGGACCGCGGGTCACTCAATTCACCCTCAAACCGCCCACAGGGGTGAAACTGGCCAAGATAACCGCCCTGGAAAATAATTTGGCATTGGATCTGGCGGCGCATTCCATACGTATTGAGGCACCCATACCCGGCAAACGGGCCGTCGGCATCGAGGTGCCCAACCTGAAGGCTGCGACTGTGCGGATAAGTTCAATCTTGCAGACGCGTGAGTGGAATGAGGCAGCCAGCCCATTGACCTTTGTCATCGGTAAGGATATCTCCGGCCAACCGGTACTGGGGGATTTGGCCCGCATGCCGCACCTCCTGGTGGCCGGGCAGACCGGTTCCGGAAAATCGGTGATGATAAACGGCGTCCTGACCAGCCTGCTATTCCGTAACAGTCCGGCTGACCTGAAGCTCATCCTGGTGGATCCCAAGCAAGTAGAATTGAAACCGTATGATGATATCCCGCATCTGTTGACCCCGGTCATTACCGAACCGGAGAAGTGCATCAGTGCGCTGAAATGGACCGTGGCGGAGATGGAACGGCGCTACCGGGCGCTCAGCGAAGTCCACCGGCGCAACATCGTGGAATACAACAATCTTAAAAAAGAAGAGGGGATGCCGTATATCGTCATCGTGATTGATGAGTTGTCCGACCTCATGATGATGGCCGCCCGCGATGTCGAAGCACTCATCGTGCGTATCGCCCAGAAAGCACGGGCGGTCGGTATCCATCTGGTACTGGCGACCCAGCGGCCAAGCGTCGATGTCATCACCGGGCTCATCAAAGCCAATATCCCGGCCCGCGTCGCCTTCACGACGACCAGCCAAGTCGATTCACGTACCATCATTGACCAAATCGGGGCGGAGAAACTTCTCAATATGGGTGATATGCTGCTGACCACTGCTGACAACCCTAAGCCGCGCCGGGTCCAGGCAGCGCTGATAGAAGATTCTGAGGCGCTCAAGGTCAATGATTTTATCCGCATGCAGCGGCCGCCTCAATTCGATGAAGAAGTGGTCAGCCAACCGGTCCAGCTGAACGGCAAGGGCGGTATCGTGGCCGATTACGGCGGCCAGGATGTCGACGACGATATGTATCGGGACGCCGTCCGGGCAGTCATAGATGGCAAAAAAGCCAGTACCAGTTTGTTGCAGCGGCGTCTGCGTATCGGTTACGGCCGTGCGGCCCGCCTGATAGAGACCATGGAAGAACAGGGGATTATCAGCCATGCGGACGGTAACCGCCCGCGCGAAGTACTGGTGAGCAGCCTGGACGACGTGTTCAATGCCGGCACTAACCCCGATGAAGAGCTGTATGACGAGAATTTTCCTGATGACACTGAGAATGAGTAAACGTTAAGAGCATGGCAAAACGCAAAACCAAACCATCACAGCTTAAACGCTTCCCAAAGCTTACACCATTGCATCTGGCGACGATGCTTGTCGTAATCGCAGTGATTGGCGGCGGTCTTTATTACCGGTCATTAAAATCCAAGTCCCATGCCGCCTCCGGCTATAATGTCCAAGGCTACCGTTTGCACAATGGCACCAGCCCTTTCCCGTCAGGTAGCTGCGGGCTGACCACCATCGTAGGCATGCAATCGACTTCCGCCAATCCTTTCAACCTGGGGGCCTTTACCGGCAATGTCCAGATATCTTCCAGTAATCCTGTCATCTGTAACGGCATTACGTACAATCTTGTGAACAGCACGCTTTGCTATAACAGCACGGTCAGGGATGGCAGTAGTATCTGCTCAAATGGGAACGGCAGTTCGACCAGTAGTTCGAACCCGCGCAGCCCTGCGGACCCAAGCACGCTGCCCGGCGGTCCGCCGTACTATATAGACATTCACTTCTATTATCAGGCGGCAAAGCCTACGGCGTCGATATCAGCCAGCGCCGGCACCGTCAATCAGAACGGTGCGCTGACTATAAATTGGAGCAGCACCAATGCCACCAGTTGTAGCGCATCCGGAACGTGGTCAGGGACAAAAGCGACTTCCGGCTCAGAAAACCGCTCCGGCGACACCGCTACGACAGGTACGAAGACGTACACCATCAATTGCGGCGGCGAAGGCGGTAACGCGACGGCCCAGACTTCCGTGACCGTCAATGCTACTCCCACAAGCCCACCCCCTAGCGGAGGTGGCGGAGGGACGGGCGGCGGCTCAACGTCTCCACCTTCAGGAGGCAGCAGCGGTAGTTCAACACCGGCCTCCGGCGGTACCACCACAACTACTACCTCAACCCCATCTTCTGCCGCGGCTAAGAAGACCAACCCTCAGTCATCAGTGGCAAGCACACCCATACAGGGTGCCACCAACAGCAACACCGACACCACCCAGCCCGTAAGCGATAATAGCCAACCTGCAGTCACGGCTTTCGATGCCGGCAGTCCGTTCGAACCCTCCGGTTCTGAGACCCTGGCCAACTCGCAAACCAAGAAGCATGGCTCGATATGGTTTACCATTCTCAAGGTCTTCCTGGTCATCGTGCTCTTGCTGGGCGCAATCGGCGCCGGCCTTTACTTCTTCGTGCGCTTCCGTACACGCAAACAGCTGGAGAACACGTACGACGACTATTGGCATAAGATGAACGGTATCTAGCCTCTTTACAAACAGAGGTGGTTAAGGTAAGATAATCTGAGCTAAAACTTAGCTTCAGGTTACTGCCGACTTATAGTGCGAGTAGCCCTAAGACCAACGGAAGGAAAGTTAATGAACCAATACGAAATTGCGGTGTTGTACCATCCGGATTTAGAGGTGGATTTATCTAAAGCCGAGGAAAAGGTGACAAAGATTATCACCGCTAGCGGCGGCAAAGTCACTGCGACAGACAACTGGGGCAAGCGCAAGCTGGCTTATCCTATCAAGAAGCAGGAACATGCCGTCTATGTGTTCTACACGGTCGAAATGCCGGCAGAAGGCGTCAGAAAAGTCGAAGGGACCCTTAATATCACTGACGAGGTCATCCGTTATCTGATTTCAAGGCCAGACCTGAAAGCGATGGCCAAAGCCGAAGCCGCCCGCGCGGAAAAAGCCAAGAAAGCGGCCGAACGCGGCGACCGTGCCAGCGATGATGACGACGAAAAGGAAGAAGAGTAATATGGCAGAAATTTGTGTAGCTGGCAAAAGGTGCGACCCTTGCCCCCTAAATCAAATACCTATCGAGGAACAATTTCCGCTTTTTGTTGACAAAATAGTAGGCGCAGACGGGGAAATGAAACTGCCGCCCGGTGAGTTGGGTTGCAACTTTACCGCACAAGACGTGGAAATGGGTATACAGCGACGGATGCAGCTTAAAACTGAAATAGGCACCCAAGTTAAATTATTAAGACTAACTGGCTTATGCACAAGCCAATAAAGAATTAAGAGGAGAGTAACTTATGGCGAAGATTTTTAAACACCGCACGGATGTAGCTTATTTTGACTACAAAGATTTCAAGACCTTGCAGCGCTACGTGAACGGCTTCGGCCAGATTGAATCGCGCAAGAAAACCGGGCTGAAAGAGCACGAACAAAGACGTTTGAGCATCGCTATCAAACGCGCGCGACACATCGCGCTACTACCCTTCGTCGCAAGCAACTAAGGCTTGACGCGGCATATAAGTCGGGCATACACTTCACAGTACTTAATAATTAAGGGGACATAGTTCCTACAAGGAGGATGCCATTATGGCACGTAGTTTTAACCAAGTAATATTGATGGGCAACCTGACTCGGGACCCGGAACTAAGGCAGACGCCGAACGGCCAGAACGTCTGCAGTTTCAGTCTGGCGCTGAACCGCAGTTATAAGGGCGGCGACGGTGAATGGAAGGAAGCGACCGATTATGTCGATATCGTCGCGTGGGGGCCGCTGGGAGAGCGCGTAGCCCAATACCTAAGCAAGGGCCCGCCCTGCCTGGTAAACGGACGCCTGCAGTCCAGCAGCTGGGAAAAAGACGGCCAGAAGCGCAGCAAGGTAGAAGTAGTAGCACAGGATGTCACATTCCTTGGCGGTCCTGGCGGCCAGAGCGGAAATGCTGATAATAACGGTTCAGATGATACCGACCAGACACCGAAGCCCAGCAAGACGCCCAAGAAGGACGACATCGTCATAGAAGACATCGGCGATGAGCCTATTAATCTGGATGACATACCGTTCTAGCACGGCTATAGACCATCGTCAGATGCTAAAATGGGGGAAATGAATAAGCTCGCCGTCATATGCTTACTGTTACCTGATGGACGTTTAGTTTTACAGAGACGTAGCAAAAATGCGCCGGCAGCTCCGGGTAAACTTGGGTTCTTTGGGGGCCACATTGAGAAGGGCGAGAAACCCGATGCGGCGCTAAGAAGAGAAATCAAAGAAGAAACCTCTCTTAATCCGGATGAGTTGAAGATTAAATTCATAGCTGATTACATCATACGGGCAGATAAAGACTACCCTAAGGACAGGCATACTTATCTTAGCCAGGGATTAGTGGCTGACCTCAGCTTTGAACTGTTTGACGGGGACCGCGCAGAGGCCTATTCAATTGGTGATTTGCTAACACGGAAAGATTTAACGGTAGGAGTCCGTTTTATGGTTGAAAATCTATGGAAGGAAATGTGATATGGCGTTCGGTATAACCAATCTTAAAAAAGGTCAGATATTTCAGATGGATGACGTGCCTTACCGGGTGGTGGAGTACGGCCAGAAGGTGATGGGCCGCGGCGGCTCGATAGTGAATGTTAAAATCAAGAGCTTGCTTGACGGCAAGGTGCTTGATAAGACGTTCAAAGGTAATGAGACGATTTCAACGGCCGATGTCACGAATAAGAAGGTCCAGTACCTCTATAATGACGGGCGGGCGTTTTTCTTTATGGACGAAGCTACCTATGAACAGTTTGAAATGCCAGCTGATGACATGGCAGACCAAGCCTGCTACATGAAAGAAGGCGACCCCGTCCAAGCCCAGCTGTTTGACGGCCGCATCATCAACATAGAGCTGCCCAAGAACGTGCCGCTCAAAGTGACCTATGCGGAAGACGCCGTGAAAGGCGATACCAGTTCAGCGATAACCAAAGATGCGACCCTTGAGACCGGTCTGACAGTAAAGGTACCGGCGTTCGTGAAGACAGGCGACATCATCAGCGTGGATACCGCTACCGGTGCTTACCGTGAAAGAGTGAAGTAGCATGAAAAAGCGTCTGGACCAGGCACTAGTTGAGCGTGGTCTGGCGGCTACCAGGAGCCAGGCGGGCAACCTTATCAGATTAGATTTGGTAAAAATCAACCAGGAAGTAATACATAAGTCCGGACATCTGGTTTCAGACGACGACGATATCCAGATGCTGACAGACGAGAATTATGTCAGCCGGGCAGCTTTGAAATTAAAATCGGTGGCGGATAAACTGCATATTGATTTTAAGGACAAGACAGTATTGGACGTCGGTTCCAGCACCGGCGGTTTTACGGATTTCGCACTCCAACACGGCGCCAGGAAAGTGATTGCCGTCGATGTCGGCACCGGGCAGATGCATGAGAACTTGCGCAATGACCCGCGGGTAGAGCTGCATGAAAAAACCGATATCAGAGACTTTAAAACGACCCAGGGTATCGACCTGGTAGTAGCGGACGTGTCATTCATATCACTGCAGGAAATCTTGCCGGCGGTCGCCCGGCTTGTTCCGGTCGGCGCGCAGGTAATCGCCATGGTGAAGCCGCAGTTTGAGGCAGGCGATGAAGCAAAGCATAAAGGCGTTATAAAAAACGACAAAATGCGCCGTAACATCTTAAAAGATTTTGAAAATTGGACACAAAATTTGTTCATTATCGCCGCAAAGGCCGATTCTGAAGTACATGGCTCAAAGGGCAATATTGAACGATTCTACGTACTAAGGCCCTTACAGAAAAGTCCTTAGTTTCTCAATATCTTTGAGGAGGATGTATTGGGCGGCGGTGCTGATGAGACCTTTCTTTTCGAGGGCTGATAATTCACGGCTGGTAGTTTCGCGCGAGGCGTTGATGGAGCTGGCGATATCCTGTTGGCGCAAGGGCACGTCAATCAGTACACCGTCCTTGGTCTGCTTGCCGAAGCGGCGGGACATGGTCAGTACGAATGATATAAGCCGTTCGCGTACGGTCCGGTATTCCAGGTTTATGATGCGCTCCGAATGGATGCGGTACATCTCGACCGCCATGGCGACCAGGGCGTGGCTGGCTTCCGCATTGGACTCTATATATGCCAGATAGTCTTCACGGCTCAGGCGCCATACGGTGGTAGGGCTCAGCGTCTGGTAGATAATCTTGCGCTCCAGCCCGGTAATAGCCCATATAAGGGGGAAAATCTCATGCTCCTTACGGATGATGAGCAGGTTCTCTTCACCGTATTTGGTAATATCATAAGCTTTGACCAACCCCGTTTCTATAAAAAAAACGCCCGAAGGAGCGTCCCCCGGGCGAATGATGAATTCCCCTTTGTTGTACCTGAGCCTGGTGCCTTTTCCGAAGGCCTTCACCCAGGCGTCGGTGTATGCGGTATTAGCCAGCATGCCTATAAGTATGACACAAATACGCATTCCGCACCACTCTAGTCCAAGCAGGGCAGAGCCCAGTCTAGACTAGAGTTCTTGGTACCAAGCACAATTTTTCCTTTCGGTGCTCACTCACCGTACTAGGTGTACGGCTCCTTCCGCTCCTCAGGAAGAAATTGCACTTAGCACCCAAGTACGAAAAACGTAAGAAACAGATAATTTCTGCAGCCTCTGCACAAAAGTGTGATAAAAATCTCACCCGCCTGGTGATGAAATTTACCGACAAATCCGCGGAACAAGCCTATGCTGGGGTTATGTAAGGGAGGAAACGACTATGGTGCACGCCGACGAAATCAACAAACAGTTGCGTGGCCTAGGTGTTAACTTCCAATTCTGGTGCCGTGCCGAGGTACGTGAACTGCCCAAGATATTGTTTGACGGGGAACAGCTTAACCATGTGCTCATAGGACGCTACGAAGGTGGTTTCGCGCTCTTCTGTGCGACCGACCGACGGGTTTTGCTGATTGATAAGAAACCGTTTTACCTGACGCTGGAAGACATCCGTTACGACATGATATCGGACGTGCAGTATAACCATCGTCTGATTGACGCCACCGTTCGTCTCGGCACCTTGAACAAGACGATTGCGTTCACGGGCTACAACCACAACAAGCTCCGCAACTTTACCAGCTATATACAGGAACAGGTGATGTACTACCGCCAGCAGCAGAACGCTTCGCAGATGCAGCCCATTCCGTTGCTTCGACCCAACCCAATCAACCAAGCGCTTGCCGCTACCCCTGCTTCTCAACAGCAAGTCATGAACCCATATAAGATGCCGGTCATTGTGCGACGCCGCGTCTCAAGATTCTACTAACAGATTCTTCCTGACATATTAAGTAGATTTTTGGCAGAGCCAAAAGCTCTACTTATATTCTTAGCCAGATTGCATTTTTTCTCTGCGGTTCGCAGTCGCGGTACCGTTCGTACCGCTCTTTTGCGATTCTCGAGAAGAAAACGCAATCTGATTCAAGCAGGAAGAATCTGCCCACTCCTTTCAAATTGGTCGTGATAAAATAGTCGCAAGATGTATTTCAAAAATCGGGCTGAGGCTGGGCGCAAATTGGCAGCCAAACTGAAGAAATACGACAATGTGCAATGCGCTGTCGTGGCGCTTAATAGCGGCGGTGTCATCGTCGGGGCACAGATTGCCATGCGTATCCACGCCAATCTCATGATTCTGACCAGCGACAACATCATGCTGCCGGGGGAGCCGGAGCCGCTGGCAGTCATGACGCCGGGGACTTTCACCTATAACAAGAAGCTGTCACTGGGACAGGTGGATGAGTATGTGGGCGAGTACCGCGGGATGATTGAGGAACAACGGATAACGAAATTCCATGGACTTAACAAATTACTGAGTGACGGCGGCGACATTGAGCCCAAGTATCTTCGCAACCACGTCGTCATATTAGTGGCCGATGCCTTGCAGACAGGGGTCGCGCTCGACGTCGCGGCTGATTTTCTCAAACCCATCAAGATTAAGAAACTGGTCATCGCGACGCCGCTGGCGAGCGTGGAGGCCGTCGATAGGATGCACCTGCTTGGCGATGAAATACATTGTCTGAGCGTCCCGGATAACCTTATGGATACAAACCATTATTATGAGGACAACACGACACCCGGGCACAAGGATGCCGTAAAGATTATCCGCAATATCAGTATGACCTGGGATCTTGCGCCTAAGTAATTGAGGCACCCGCGCCCGTGCTGCTCTTCCCAGAAGTTATTTTGACACGTTAAATCTAAATTCGACCACGTCGTCCGGTTGCATGACATAGGTTTTGCCCTCGGTCCGGACCTTGCCGGCTGCCCGGGCGCCGGCCAGCGAACCGGCCGCAAGCAGGTCGGGGTAGCTCACTATTTCCGCTGCGATGAAGCCGCGTTCAAAATCACCGTGGATGGCGCCGGCCGCCTTCGGCGCTGTCGAGCCTCTTGGAATTGTCCAGGCACGCACTTCTTTCTCGCCGGCTGTCAGGTAACTTTGCAGGCCAAGCGCACCGTAAGCGGCATGGATAAGTTGGATAAGCCCGGATTCGCCCTGTCCGTAACTTTCCAGCAGTTCCTGGCGGTCATTCTCATCCAGGCTGCGCAACTCGTTCTCCAGCTTGGCTGAAATGAAAAGAGCGTGTTTCATAGGTGTGAAATTAGCCAAGGTCTGTTTTTTCTTCTCATCCTGCAAGGTTCCTTCGTCAACGTTAAAAAGATAGATTGCCGGTTTCATGGTTATAAGACCAAGCTCTTTGTAAAGCAGCTCCCAACCTCCCGGGCTCAAGTCATCTGCTTCTGGATACAGGACTTTAGCCTGGTCCAAAAGTTGCCGGGCCCAGGACAAAGCTTCCAGCTGGGGCTTTAACTTAGGGTTGGCTTTGGCCTCTTTCTCAAGCCGGGGCAGATGACGCTCCACGGTCTGCAGATCGGCCAGCGCCAGCTCGGTATTGATGACCTCGATATCTTTTTTAGGGTCATGTTTGGCATCGACGTGCTGGACGTTTGGGTCGTCAAAGGCGCGGACAACATGGACGATTGCATTGGCGCCCCGGATATGCGCCAGGAACTGGTTGCCCAGACCCTCGCCCTGGGAGGCTCCGGCGACCAGACCGGCGATATCGACGAATGTCACTGTGGCGGGAACGATTTTTTGGGTATCGTATAGCTTTGCCAGTCTTTGCAGTCGTTCATCGGGGATGGGGACGATACCGGTGTTCGGTTCGATGGTCGCGAACGGGTAATTAGCTGCCAGCACTTCGTTATCCGTCAGCGCGTTGAAAAGTGTGGACTTGCCGACGTTCGGCAGACCGACGATACCTATAGAGAGTGAACTCATGGCAACAGTTTAGCAGATAGGCTTACAAGAACAGGCCGTTTTTATAAGGGTCACAACCAGCCACCAAACCTACATAATGACTATTGTGCGCACTGTCCTAAGGCTGTACACTTTAGCTTAAGCGTAACTATGTGTACCAATGCGATTATTTAATAAAAAACCATCTGCCGCAAATTCCAACAAGGAGACGGCTTCATCACCGAACGGACCAGTAAGTACCGCATCTGCTAAGAAAAACGGAGCGGCTGTTTCGCCGTCTTACATACTACAAAACAGTCTTAAGAGCCTGCTGGCCGGATGGCGCGCCAATCGGCGGAAAATTATTCAACTAACACTCGCGGTTATAGCGCTCGGCTTACTTTTTAGCATTATTCAACTGGTACGCACTCGTAATATATATGCTGTAATAGATAACCGAAAAATTACCAAGCAACAGTATGCCGCCGCCCGAAAGGCCTACACCAGTTTTGATCAGAAAGTTACCAACAAGCCCGGTGATTTTAAAGATGTTGATGCCCATACCCGCGACCAGCTTATTTTGGATGCAAGCCTACAGGCCGCTGGCGAGAAGACAGGAGTCAAGGTTACCCAGGATGATATCGATAACTCACTGTTTGTGGTCAGTCTTAAGGGCGGCAAAGTTGCCCAAGGGCGAACTGGGTATAAAAAAGAGCTAGGCTGGAGCGACGAGGATATCAATCGCGATGGCCGCATCAAGGTGCTCGAAAACAAATTAAGCAACCATCTATTGCAATATACCAACCTTTTGCATGTTGATACATACTTCTCCCGGGTCGATGATGAACCAATAGCCAAACAGACTCTCGAAGCTAGTGCACAACCTTGGTTTAGCGCACACAAAACAATTTATGAAATATTGGCGGCCAGCGACGATGCCAGCGCCCAGGCCGGTTCCTATAGTCCGACACAAATACTGGCTACTAACCGGACTATCGCTAGTTTGAGCGAGCTGGGTGAATCTGAGCGGGCGGCGGTAGCTAAGCTCAAAAACGCCGGTGATTACACACCGGTGACTCGGGGTGACGGGTCACTGTATTTCATTGATCGATTGGAAGCGAAGAGCTCTGGTTCTTATAAAGATTGGGATGATTTCACCAAGGCTGCCGTGTCACGTGCCATCGTTATGAAAGGTGCTTTTGACATGCATCGTTTAACGTTTGGATTTAATTAAAATGAACCTTAGCGCAACACTTCAGGAATTGTCATTGGCCAGGAAGCTTTGTCTGAGTCTTGTACTCTGCCTGCTCTCGGTCGTTATGTGGAATGTGGCCCATACGCACGCCGTTTCGGCCTATGGTATTTCTGGGGCAGTAGTCTATGAGGGTTTTGACTCACAAAATGGCCGTCCATTTCCGGCCAG
>DATIHP010000037.1:0-12522 GCA_035480495.1 Saccharimonadales bacterium (SeqCode) | reverse complement strand
AACCGCTACGGCATCGTAGTCATCACCTGTGTGTTCGCGCTTATCAGCTTTGCTATCTATCTGGGGCGTAGTCTGCGCTGGAATACCTGGGATTTGCTGGTCAACCCGGCCGGTCTTCTGTTCGATATATCCGAGCGTGTGCTTCACCCGTTGTCCCATCCCCAGGTCTTCGTGACAACACTGACATTCTTTGTTTTGCTGACCAGTATCTATCTGGTCGTCTGGAATTTCCTTGCGGCCATCACTATGACCGCGGACCAGAACTTGTAATATCTGGCTTTTATGCTAAAATAACATCTATAAATTAAGGGATAATATCTTGCGGGGTTAATTTTTATGAGCGATCCAGAGTTATACGTCGTGAGAGCGGACTGCGAACTTGGCGGCCAGATTGATACCTGTGCGCTTATGGAAAGCAGCGGCTTTACTCATGAGGACATGGAAAGCCACATGCCAGCTTTGTATCTGGTTGAAAAAAGTATTCCGGATGCACCGGCGCTTGGCTACGTAGCGTGTCTGGATATAAAGAACGGCATAAGCCATATGGACCCAGCGGCCAACGGCTTGCAAGCTATGCTAGGCAGATTGTTCGTATTGCCGGCGTACCGCAGGCAGGGCCATGCTACCCGCCTGGTCACGGAGCTGACCGATACGTTGTTTACCACCAGAAGAGTCGCGGCCTGTGTCGCCAATTGTTATCCGCCAGGCGCAGCAATTGCGGAGAAGGCCGGCTATGAGGCACTACCCGTCGCCAGACAGCGCCAAAGGGTCGCCTACCGCATGACACGTGATAGATGGTGGCAGGTGCAAGCTCTGGAAAGCTAAGAAGCTTCTCTGTTATAGTTAAGGTGATGAGACAGGAATTGGAACAGACGGTTGTGGCTGCGTGCAAGGATTTGTTCGACGCTAGGGTCACGGTCAGTCTGACCCGTCCTGACGAACAGTTTGGCGACTATGCGACCAATGTGGCGCTACAGCTGGGCAATCAGTTGGACAAAAAACC
This sequence comes from Saccharimonadales bacterium (SeqCode), assembly GCA_035480495.1. Lineage (GTDB taxonomy): Bacteria > Patescibacteriota > Saccharimonadia > Saccharimonadales > DATIHP01 > DATIHP01. The sequence goes on along the minus strand of DATIHP010000037.1, from coordinate 11,519 downwards.
GCGCGAAGTCGCGGAAGCTATCGAAAGTAAGTTGAATCATCCGGCTATCCAGTCGGTCGCGGTTGCCGGCCCCGGCTTTCTGAACATCACCCTTACGGACGAGGCCTTGGTAAAGGTAGCCGAGAAACAACCTGCTAATAACTTGAAAGGGCAGGAGATACTAGTAGAGTTTGGCGACCCGAATCCGTTCAAGTCCATGCATATCGGCCATCTGTACAGTTATATAGTGGGGGATGCCATCTGTTCGCTGCTTGAAACCGCGGGTGCTACCGTCCGCCGTTTAAGTTATCACGGCGACGTCGGCCTGCATGTCGCCAAAGCTATCTGGGGCATGCAACAAGGGGGATATGATTCAGCCGCCGCGAATGACTCCAAGAAAAATGATGTCGGTCTCTTTTATGTCCAAGGTGCAAAGGCGTACGAAAGCAACGAGAATGCCAAGAAGCAGATAGATGAGATAAACCAGCTGGTTTACGCCAAAGATGCAAGCATCCAAGGGCTTTATACAGAAGGCATGGAACGTAGTTTTGATAACTTCAAAGAAACACTTGAAACGCTGGGTATCAAGAACGATAAGAGTTATCTGGAAAGCGAATCGGCTGAACTGGGGCTTGAAACCGTCAGGCAGAACACGGGGAAGGTATTTACTGAAAGTGACAGCGCCATCGTATACGAGGGCGAAAAGGTAGGCTTGCACACAAGGGTCTTTATCACGGGTAAGGGTTTACCAACATATGAGACCAAAGACCTGGGGCTCACCGAGCTAAAGAAGCGCGACTATCCAAATGCAACTCGTTCAATTATCATTACGGCCAACGAACAGGCGGAGTACTTCAAGGTCATGTTGGCCGCACTCAAAGAGATAGACCCTGAACTGGCGGATAAGACCAAGCACTTAACCCACGGCTTCGTCAGCCTGAGCAGCGGCAAGATGAGCAGCCGGACTGGGGATGTGTATAATGCGGCCACTTTGATAGAGGACGTTCATGAAGCCATGGAAAAACTTCATCCGGGTTCTCCAAAAGACCACAAGATAGGCGCCATCAGATATGCTTTTGTTAAGCATCGTCTGGGCGGCGACCTGGTATATGATGTGGATGAATCGGTCAGTCTGGAAGGCAATAGCGGACCATATTTGCAGTACGCTCATGCCAGAGCCCGGAGTATCTTGAACAAATCAACCGGTCAAGCCGGAACGCTTGAGAAACTACAACCCGGCGAACGCAGTCTGCTGCGCAAAATCGGTGAATATCCGGAAACGGTTGAAAGCGCCGTCGCGGAACTTCTACCCAGCTATATCGCTACCTATCTATATGAACTGGCCCAGACATTTAACCGTTTTTATGAGAACAACCGAGTCATCGGCGATGCGCGCGAGGTTGTCCGGCTTGGACTGGTCCAAAGATACGCTGATACGCTCAAAGCCGGCCTGGAACTGCTTAATATCCCAGCCCCGGAGCGGATGTGAACGTTCTAATTATTCCGGGCTATGGTGATAGGCAGGATTATATCGACCGTACTACGCGAAATTGGGATAAAAGATATGGAATTAAGCCCCAAGTTTATGTTTTTGGTTGGAACGGAGAAGCCAATAGCTACGAAGAAAAATGGCAACGCTTTGATGAAAAATTACAGCAACTACACAAAACTGCCATTATAGGTATCAGCGCCGGGGCCAGCGTGGCGGTACGTGCCCTTCAAGAGCACCCGGATGAAATTACCAAAGTAATCACTGTTTGTGGGCCCGTTCATGCGGATAAAATGAACCCCAGAACGCTACATAACAGATTTCCAGTTTTAGAGCGTTCACTTGAACATCTTTCACTTAAAGGGCTGGAGGCTAAGCGTGTTATGACGGTAAGGCCTATGTATGATCAGCTTGTACCAATAGATGCCATGGTAATTGACGGTGCCCAAGATGTGCGACTGCGTATGGTACGCCATATTCCAAGCGTACTATTGGGAATCTTTGGTTATGGTAAGACCATGTCGAACTTCATAAAGGAGCAATCATGAGCAATCAGGAAGCTTTTGAAAAAATTGCAGAAGAGCTGGCAGCACTCGGCGTGGTGGGAAGCAAGATGTTCGGTATGCCGGTCTGGAAATTGGAAGGCAAGGCGCTCGGCGGTCCATGGCAGGACGATATGGTCTTCAAGCTTGATGGCGCCGTGCTTGAAAAGGCGCTGAAGTTACCTGGTGCCAAGCAATTCGATCCCATGGGCGGCCGCCCCATGAAACAATGGGTGCAGCTTGGTCCTGACCATCAGGATAAATGGCTGCATTTCGCTGAGGCTGCAGCTAAGGGTCTGTTAAAAGAAACGGGTTAATTATGAACATCATCTTTGATTTTGACGGGACACTGGCGGACATGAAAAGCCTCATCATGGAGGTAGGCAACGAAATCGCCGTCAGACGGGGCTGGGCACCGGTCGACGAGGCAACCTATCAGGAGCTCAGCCGCGGTTCCATACGGGAAGGTATCAAGCGCCTCGGCATTCCTTTACGTGAAATCCCATTCGGCTTGATGGAAGGCAAGCGCAAATTGAGCCGGCGGGCTCATGAGATAGAACTGTTCCCAGGTATCCATGAGTTGGTAGACAGCCTGGTTGCAGCCGGCCATGAGCTGTTCGTGCTTAGTACCAACAGCCGCAAGCTGATACGTACTGTCCTGGAGCGGCATGGTCTGTTAGATAAGATGACGGTACTGCCATCCAGCGGCCTGTTCGGCAAAGCTAGCGCGCTCAGGCGCTTCATCCGCAGCCGCCGCGCGGCCAGGGAAACCGTCTGGCTCATCGGCGATGAACTGCGGGACATCGAGGCTGCCAAACGTGCCCGTATCCAATGCGTGGCCGTCACCTGGGGCCTGCAGCATCCCGATACGCTCCGGGCCGCCAAACCGTCATTCGTAGTTGATACGCCGCAGCAGATACTCCAAATAATCGGGGCAGATAAACAAAACGCTTAAGGATGACAGAAGACATACGTGCAGGTAAACTTGATGGTAGTAAAACCTTAGGAGGATATTGATGGCAGACCAAAAAACAGCCAAGCAACCGGTCAGAAAAGAAGTAGTAATCATGCTCCCACCCATCAAGGCTCCAAGATGGCTGCAAGGCTTCACGGATTTTGTGCGTGAACAAGGTGTAGTCGGGCTGGCTGTCGGTTTTGTATTAGGTACTCAAGTCAAAACACTGGTCGACCAGTTTGTCACCAGTTTTATTAACCCGATACTTGGCCTATTGCTTCCCGGCAGCGGCAAACTGGTAGATAAAACCTGGGTACTCAGCTTTAACAGTAAAACCCAAGATGTAGCCTGGGGTGCCTTCGCGTTCCAGCTTGTCTCTTTCTTCATAGTGGCCCTGATAGTCTACTTCTCAGTCAAAGGCCTCAAACTCGACAAAATCGACAAGAAAAAAGCCTAGTTACTAACTTTTGCGCAGCTCAGCTTTGTGCTTATCATACAACTTGTTAGAAAGGATATAAAGCGGGGACAGAGACTCCCTATCACCAGGTTCATTATGAGTACTTTTACGAGTTTGAACCGGAGTTGTGATAACTACGCCTTTGCGATTTTCGGGTACAGTTATAGTTGATGTTTTGGAAGCATGGGGTTGTTCTGACAGATTGACGCTACTAAATCACCACGATCTCGTACATTGCTAGCACGGTAACCATTATGAGGCTCAGCTACCGTCATAACATCGCCCGGTTCGGCTACAACTTCAACGCTTATTCCGCCTAGCTGGTGAGCAGCTTCAGCATATAACCACGCTCGCAAAGGGGATACAACTTCAGTAGTGCCGGTTGCCGGCTGTTCAGTAGGTTGGGGAGCTGCATTGTTGTTCGTCATTGCGTAATCCTATAGTGTTAGTAAAACAGCAACATAATAGCATAAGCATGTATAATTGTCAACATTTGTGTGTGGTATGTCTGCCTACATTGCTCTCAATATGGTTGAGAGTCGGGGACGACACCGAAGAATTCTTCCATGGTCTGGATATTCTGTTTGTGCATCTCTGCAGACAGGTCTTTGCCGACATAGCGCACATGCCACGGCTCATGGTCATAGCCGGTAATCTTAGCTTTGCCTTCTGGATAACGGATGATAAAACCGTATAGATAAGCGTTGGCAGCCAGCCACTTGCCCTCCGGCAGGTCCGCGAAACACACCTCAAGCTCACACTGTCCCGTAGTAGGTTCCAAGTCCGCCGCCAACCCAGTCTGGTGCTCGCTGGTACCAGGCCGCTCGCTCTGCTTATCCGCCCCAGCCTGTCCATACTGCTGCACGGATTCATTATATAAAGAGACTTGCAACTGGTATGAGCGGTAGCCGCTGGTCAGTTCAAGCCTGATACCGACCTTATCTGCCCCTAAGACCATCTCTTCCAGGGCGCTGGAGGCTTCCTTGCGCATACGCATCTGGCTGTCACCTCCGTCAAGCCGCAAAGGCATATTGGGTGTCACCAGGTCGTCAGGCGCATACGTAGCAGGATCCAGGGGACTGACTTTATTGACTATCCACCAGATACTACCCGGCTGGTCTATGGGATACTTCTGTTTATTGAAACCGGACGAAGTAGCAGGACCGGATTTAGAGGGGTTATCCGAGCTACTGGGGGCACCGGCTTGGCGCGTGAATATAAGCGCAAGACTGATTGTGCACACTGCGGCGACACCTATGATAAGTCTTTTCACCTATAGATAGTCTAGCAAATCGGCTAGAATGGTGATGTGGCAGGGATATCTTTACCAAAACTTAATAGGCGCCGCTTAGTCATAGCCACGCTTGCTATCGTGATTTTGGCTGGCTTGGGGAGCATGTTCGCGTATACGCACCATAAATCGTCGCACACAAAAACTGCAACTATTTCCCAGCCATCTGGTAAGCCCTCCCAGACAGAGCCTGTCGTGGTTAATCCCAACCGCATCAGACTGCTGGCGACAGGGGACTTCATCGCCCATGACTCGGTCAATAGTGCAGCCCTGCAAACGGACGGCAGCTACAACTACTTGTCGCTTATGAGTGACTTCTTGCCCGTATTTAAGGATGCCGATATCCGCTTCTGTAACGACCCCATATTGAACGGTGGCAAGGCTTTGGGCATAAAAGGCTACCCCAAGTTCAATTCGCCGACTGAATTTGTCACCGATATGGGAAGGCTGGGCTGCAATCTGGTCAATACGGCCTCAAACCACAGTTTTGACTTTAGTCAGGCCAATATCAGCGCGTCGGTAGACGCTTGGGACAAGGTGTCAAATACGTTGGCGGTAGCCGGACAGAACCGCAACCAGGCGGAACATGACACAGTCCATTATTTCACGGTCAAGGGCATCAAGTTTGCTTTTTTGGCCTATACGACTTACTCCAATACTGCTCCCCAGAACGGCTATGGCGTCAATGTGTTCACACAGACGTTTGCGGCGGCGCAGATAAAAGAGGCCAAACAGAACAGCGCCCAGGTAATCATTGCCAGCATGCGGTGGGGAACGGAGTATTCGACCGGCGTGAACGCCGAACAACAGCGTGATGCACAGTTTCTAGCCGACCAAGGCGTAAACCTGGTGTTGGGCCATGGCTCGCACGAACTCCAGACCGTACAACAGCTGAAGGGTAGCGGCGGCAATACAACCACCGTCTGGTACAGTCTGGGTAACTTCTTGAACACGCAAGAGCCAGCGGAGACGTTATTCAGCGGCTTGGCAGTGATAGATTTTGACACTTCTTCGCGGCAGATAACCCAGATGCAATACCTGCCCGTCTATATGCACTACGAATGGACCGCCCAGCAGGCAGCCGCCGACGCTATCAGTACCCGCCACAGCCTGCACTTATATCTGTTAGAGAACGCGACCCAGGCCATGGTTGACGCCCAGCAGCTTCATACCACCATTGACGCCCAGAGGACCAGGATGCAGACGACGTTAAATACCAAAGGCCTGAGTATCCCGCTCATCACCGCAGCGCAGCTTAATAATTAGGTCCGCCGGGAATATTGAAGAACTCTTCCAAAGTTTCAATGTTCTGCTTGTGCAACTCACTAGCTAAGTCGGTGCCAACGTAGCGTAAATGCCACGGCTCATAATCGTACCCCGTAACTGCTACTTTGTCGGCCGTATAACGGATAATAAAACCGTATTTATAGGCATTTTCAGCAATCCATTTGCCATCAGGCGTATCACCAAGGCATTTATCGAGGTGGCACTTCATATTAGTAATCTCCACGTCAAACGCCAGTCCGGTCTGGTGCTCACTGTGCCCAGGCCGGGCACTGGTCTTATCTGCTTCTGCTTGCCCGGAAGTGGCGACATAGCTATCGTATAGCTGTTTTTGATATTGAAACGATCTATAACCGCTACCTAGTGAAAGCTGAAAGCCGGCCTGTTTTGCCGCGGCAAACAAATCTTTCATGGGTTGTTCAACTTGCTTTCTGATATGCATTTGCTCTTGTGAAGCGGCTAAACGTAACGGTACGTCAGGAACAATCAAGTCCATCGGTACATAATTTATGGGGTCCAAAGGCCTGGGTTTGTTCACGACTACCCAGATGCTGTCCGGTTGTGAGGTAGAATATCGTTGTTTGTTAAAACCTGTTGCAGCTGATTGAGCAGGACTAGACGGCGAAGATGCTGTCGGCTTGCCGGAAGAAGAGGGAGCTGCTGCTTTCCTATGAAAAATTAACAGGCTGCCGGCAATCGCCACCACCATGACGGCGCCTAAGAGTATTTTCTTCATGGCCTACATTATAACTTGCATGAGCATTTGGGAGTGGAAAGAGTAAAATAAACCCATGCGATATATGAGCGGGAGAGGTGGAAGACGCCGGCGCTGGCCGCTGGCGGCCGGTCTGTTAGTTGTCTGTCTGGCTGGGGCAGCCTCTTGGTTGATATTTAGAAATCCGTCCGCTAAACCGTTGCCGGCCCAACAATCCGTGCAGGCACCGGTAGAACAAAACAACAAAGCCCAGTCCGTTGAAGGCCGCTACCTGTTAAATGGCACAGTCACGTGGGCGCGGGCGGTCGAACAACAGGCGCACGGTGACTACAATCAGCCGTTCAGCATGCTGGATACGTTCAACCGCAGCCAATATGACGCTTGGTCGACCGATTTTGAGTGCCCCATCACCAATAATGTAGTGCCATACCAGACGCAGGTCGCTAACCTGGTGTTTAATTGCCGTCCGGAATTCCTGCCGGCTGCCGCCAAATATTTCAATATCTTTGATCTGACCAATAACCATACCGACAACCAAGACGGGGAAAAAGGTCTGGCGGAGACGCGGCAACACCTGCAGGACGCTGGTGTGCAGTATTTCGGTACGTTTGACCCGGCCGATTCCAAGAACGTCTGCGAAATTTTGAGTTTGCCGGTGCGTATAGAAAAAACTGACCACAGCGAACAGAAAGCTGGACTGCCAATAGCTTTTTGCGGTTGGCATTATTTTAACCGGCCGGAGGTGCGCGTCGGTGAGCTAGAGGTTATGGACCAGTACGCCAGAATAATGCCGGTATTTGCTTTCGTGGAAATGGGTCTTGAATACCACGCCCAAGCACTACCTCCGCAGGTGGCAATCGCGCATAGCATTGTAGACCGCGGTCCGGAATTCTTAATAGCTAACAATCCGCACTGGATTCAGAATACGGAAGTTTACAAAAATAAGCTGATTGTCTATTCAACGGGCAATTTCATCTTTGACCAATTGGATAGTGAAACGAATCGCAGCGCCAGCATAGACTTGAGCCTAAGTGTTACTTACAATGACAATGTCGCAAAATGGTTGGCATTAGCGCCTAAGTGCGCCGCTTTTCATGACGACTGCCTGGCAGAGGCACAACAGCAGGGTCTGACCAAGGTACCGTTGCAACTCAGATACGGCGTCGTAGCGGGACAGAACGGCTACAAGGTCATCACGCACAAGGCCGACGCCAGCACGCAGGCAGCCGTGGAGGAGCGGACCAACTGGAAGCAGACCTGTCAGCAATTAGGCTATAATGCATGTCAATGATTGATAAAAGTATAATTCCAAGCAAACTGCTCTGGGTGGATTTAGAGATGACCGGCCTGGACCCTGATAAGGACCTGATATTGGAGATTGCCGCCGAAATAACCGATTTTGAGTTCAAGACGCTTGAATCATATGAAACGCATGTCAAGCAAGACCGTGATGCGGTAGTGGCGCTCATGCAAGCCAACATATGGTGGCGCGACTATCCGGCTAATCGCGACGAATTTGTTCAGAAGCTGGAGGGCGCCAAACCGCTAGCCCAAGTTGAGCAAGAAATGATTGCACTGGTTGAAAAACAGTTCGGTGATGAGCCGGCAATACTTGCTGGCAACTCCATACATAATGACCGGCAGTTTATAAAACGCTGGCTGCCCAGTCTGGACCTGAAGCTGCATTACCGCATGCTGGATGTGAGCGCCTGGAAAGTGGTGATGCAGGGCAAGTACGGTGTGAATTACGAAAAGACGGATGTCCACCGCGCCTTCGACGACATCCAGGCCAGCATCGCCGAGCTGCAGCACTACTTGGACTACTTCAAGCAACAATGAGCATAAAAGCCGTTATCTTTGATATGGATGGTACCCTGGTTGATAGTGCCGATATTATCCTAGGGGCATTTAAGCATGTGCTGGACAGTATCGGCCAGCCCTATGATGAAGCGATTGTCAGGACTTATATAGGACGTACTCTCAAAGATACCTATGGTTCTTTGTCGCCTGAACATGACGCCTTGGACCTAATTAATGCGCATATTGCCTGGCAAAAGGAAAACCAGCATCTACTTAAGCAGTTTGCTGGGGTACAGGAGCTTCTGACTGAATTGAAGCAAAGAAATATCAAGCTAGGGCTTTTTACCAGTACGTTACGCCAACGCGTCGAGCGCGAGCTAAACACCCTGGAACTTATTCGTTATTTCGATGCGATTATTTGCGGCGATGATATAAGCAAACCAAAACCAGACAAGCAGGGTGTTGTACGCACGGCAGAGCTCCTAGGGGTAAAATTGAGTGAAACCGTCCTTGTCGGCGATGCTGAGCACGATATATTAAGCGGCAAGAATGCCGGTGTGACCACGATTGCCATAACGCACGGCTTCGGTACCAAAGAAGCACTCAAAAAAGCCGGTGCAGACTATATAGTCAATAATCTCAAAGAACTTTTTGCATTGATACGAAAGATTGGGATGTGATGGACCACAAGACGATTGAAGAATATGTGCTAAGCATGCCGAACGCCAGATTGGATTATCCATTCGGTGAGGACGTAGCCGTCTATAAGGTCAAGGATAAGATGTTCGCTCTTATCGCTGAGAAATCAGAGCCGCTCCGTATCAGCCTGAAATGCGACCCGCAACTGGCGCAGGTGTTGCGGGCTAAATACGAGACGGTGCTGGAGGGCTACCACCTGAACAAGAAGCATTGGAACACCATCATCCTGACAGGGCAGCTACCATTGGACGAGATACACGGGCTCATTCGCCACAGCTATCAATTGGTGGCGGGATTGGCCGATGTACCACCCGTAGTTGACTGAGAGCCGATGAGCTTGGAAACGTCGTTAAAGTCGTTAGCTAGGACGGCCTTGGTTGAAGCCTTGGTGGTGCCGTCGTAAATCTTCTTGAGGGTCTGCTGGTATGTCTTGAGGCTCGTCTGCATGGTCTGGATAAAGACAGTGTCGAACTGGTTGGTCTGGTCGGCATTGGTAAGCAGTACGTCGGTCTGACTATTCTTCCCAAGCACCAACACCTTGGGATTGCTGGAAGCACCGGCTTTCTTAGCCAGACTGGAAATAGCAGCACGCTGCGATGTGATGCTGTACTTTGTTGTGATTGCCAGATTCTTGGCGTCTGCCTCATGGGCTTTGGCAACGCCTATATCACTGACCCGGATAAGTTCAACCTGCTGTTGCTCAAGACTTAGATAGTCAGCCTTGAAGCCGCCGCCGCTGTTCCTGATAAAACCGAAGATAATAAAGGCTAATAAGATAAAAACAATGGCACCTACTACAGCTATGACAAAACGGCCGGTCTTGGAAGTGGTACCGGGCAATAACTTCCGGCGGACAGGCGTGCCCGGATTAGTAATGAATTCATACGGGTTATGAGAACGGCTGGGCGGTTGGATGGGAGGCGGGGCAGGTGGTGCCTCGGTAATAAGTTCGGCAGGGACGCCCGACATCGATAAATCAGAGCTGGGCGGCTTGGGCTTGTGGTCCTCCAGGATAAGCTTGGTGATTCTATCGCTAGGCATAACCATAATAATAAAGGTTTTAGGTGTCAGGTTCTAGGGGATAGTGCGCTAAGCATTACTATCACCTCTGACCTCTACGCTATATACTAGAGTTACATGGATGCGGTTGAGGAGATTAAATCCAAGCTTAATATTGAGGACGTTATCGGTGAATACGTCCAGCTGAAGCGCGCCGGCCGTAACTTTAAGGGTTTGAGCCCGTTCGGTGATGAAAAGACGCCCAGCTTCATAGTCAGTCCCGAAAAACAAATATGGCATGACTTTTCCAGCGGTAAAGGCGGTAATATGTTCAGTTTTGTCATGGAAATGGAAGGGTTGGACTTCAAAGGCGCGTTGGAACTGCTGGCGCGGAAAGCCGGCGTGGACCTGGACCAGTTCCGCGGCCGTAGCGGTGGGAACGCGCAGTTGAAAGAGCGCCTGCAGGAATTGAACGATTTAGCGGCTAAGTTCTACCAGACACACTTCAGCCGCAATAAACCGGCTCTGGAGTACGTCCTGAAACAGCGCGGCTTCAGCAAAGAGACAGCTTTGCAGTTCCGGTTGGGTTACGCGCCTAACAACGGTACGGCTCTGGTGGACTTCCTAAAGAAACACAAATTTACCGAAGACGAAATCAAAAAAGCCGGCTTGTCAGCTCGCCGCTATAACGGTATCCAGGATATGTTTCGCGGCCGCCTGATGATACCGCTGCAGGACGCCCGCGGAGCGGTCATCGGCTTCACGGCCAGGCTGCTGGATAATGACCAGCCCGACGCACCCAAGTACATAAACACCCCGCAGACGCTGCTATATGACAAGTCACGCCACATCTATGGCCTGCATCTGGCCAAGGACCAAGTGCGCCGCCAGGGTTTCGCGGTCCTGGTAGAAGGTAATCTGGATGTTATTGCCAGTCATCAGGCGGGAGTCAGGAATGTAGTTGCTACTGCCGGCACGGCGCTGACGGAACAGCACTTGAAGGCCATCGGCCGGTTCGCAGGTGATGTCCGACTGGCTTTTGACGCTGACAAAGCCGGTCTGGCCGCTACTGAGCGGGCCATCCCGATTGCCAGCCGTGTGAACGTATCACTCAGTATCGTGAAACTTCCTGAAGGGAAGGATCCGGACGACCTTATCAAACAGAACCCCAAACTGTGGGAGACAGCAATCAACAAACACGAGTACGCATTGGATTGGTTGATTGAGCGTTATGAAGTGCAATTGGACCTGACAACCGGACAGGGCAAACGGCGTTTCAGCGACATCTTACTACCCGTCATCAGGGGTC
>DATIHP010000036.1:0-4149 GCA_035480495.1 Saccharimonadales bacterium (SeqCode) | reverse complement strand
CCAAGCATATAAACCGTCTTGAAAGGTATCTGTCCGGTCATATACGTCGTTGCCAGAATCATGCGGGCTATCCAGAAGAATAATATCTCCCAACCGGATTCAAGCACGCTGGTGGGGTGGTACGTCTGAAAATCAATGCTTTTCTGCAAGAGCTCTTCAAGCGACAATGAATAATCTGCGGCAAGGTCCTGGTCTATCAGCGTGCTCCATGTCCACAACGCGCTGCTGAACCATGTATCAAGCGTATCGGGGTCCTGCTCCCACTCATGCCAGCCCTCCTCCCCATCATCAACGGGTGCACGGGTACCTACGAACGTTTCCGTTTCGCCTTCGGCATTGGAGCGGTACCACACCGGGATACGATGTCCCCACCATATCTGGCGGCTGATACACCAATCACGCAGGTTATCAATCCAGTGGAAATAAATCTTGTCAAAACGGCTTGGGATGATAGTGATATCGCCTGACTTCACCACATCTTGCATGACCTCTTTGAAGCTACGCTTCTTACCTTTCCATTCCACTGCCGGTCTGTTGGCGTCGACGAACCACTGCAGCTTTATCTGCGGCTCAATCATCCCCTTCCCGCGTTCATTGACGGCAAGGCTATGGGTGTAGTTAGCGTCCGTCTTTACCAGCAAGCCCTTGGACTTCAGTTTTTCAACTATCTTGGGCCGTGCCTCACGGATGTCCATACCGATGAACTCCCCGGCTATGGGCAGCAGTTTGCCATGGAAATCAATTATCTGTTCCTTGTCCAGGCCGTGGCGTTCGGCAATCTCAAAATCCGTGTGGTCATGCCAGGGAGTGATGGTCATGACACCGGTGCCGAACTTCGGATCCACTGCCTTGTCCTTGATGACCGTCGCCGTGACAGGGCCATTTATCCATTCAGCTTCAAAGGTGTCGCCGTGCTTGTACTGGGCATAACGCTTGTCGTCCGGATGCATGACCACGTACTTGTCGCCGAACTTCGTTTCCGGCCGCGCCGTGCTTATCTGGAACGGACCATATTGAAAGGTATAAAGTATCCCCTTCTCTTCGACGCGTTCAACCTCATCATCAGAGACGGTCGTTTCCAGGTTAGGATCCCAGTTAACGATACGGTTGCCGCGGTAAATCAGCCCGTCGTTATACATCTTGGTGAACGTCTCGTTCACGCAACGGTTAAGCGCGTCGTCCAGCGTGTAGCGCAGACGTGACCAATCGGCGCTGAAACCCATTGCCCGCATCTGTTCCAGCATGTTTTCACGGCTGTTACCGACGAACTCGCGTGTCCTACGCAGGAACTCTTCCCGCCCTAGCTCATGTTTATTCGTGCCCTCCTCTGCCAACTGCTTTTCTATGAGGGCATTTACTGGCAGCGCCGCATGGTCCGTACCAGGCAACCACAGCACGTCCTTACCCTGCATCCGGTCATAACGGACCATGATATCCTGCAAAGTATAGATAGCATGGCCCAGGCTGAGCGTGCCAGTCTCATTTGGTGGCGGCATAGAAATGGAAAACCGCTTGGCTTCCCTTTCCGGATGCGCCTGAAAAGCCCCGCTCTTTTCCCAGAGGGCGTAGATATCCCGTTCATACTCCTGTGGCTCATACACTTTTGGCAGTTTCATAGCGCCATCATACCACCTCTGTTAGAAAAACAGAAACAACACCTTGGAGACAATTTTGATTTCACGTGAAATTAAAACAACTAAACTCAAGAGTTTTTTCTAAAACCCTTCAGTCTAACCTTTCAACCAATCTTTTGTTTGCAATGTACGTGCCCATCCAGGCAATCAAAAGTTTTTGTTTTCAACCATAAGCATAAACTAAATTTTCCTTATTGACAAGCGGATAACCGGGAGTATTATCAGCTTAGGTTCTTGCTTTATTAAGGAAGACAAAAATGAGCCTCGCAGAACAAACATCTTCAACAGAACTAGCGGTCTACCAGCACCAGGCCGCTGGACTGATGGATGGGATTATCACTGACTTGGAGGTTTTAACTATCGGGACACCCATACCGCCTCCCAGTGCGTTCGACTATGATGGCCAAGCTTATAACGACTATTTGGAACGGGTTAGGTACAGGTGCGGAATAGTTCAAAGCATAGGTTCTCAAGGAGTAATGACCAGCGTACTGATGCTTGCCAATAACCTGTTGGAGACCGGTGCAGAGAAATGGAATCTTTTGGTACAACAGCGGGGAGACGATATGTCGCCGGATATGGGCAGGGGAAACGTTAATTACACTGCGCAGATGAGATTATATAAAAAAGGTGAAGCTAGCGTTCAAAAAATGGTGGCCGTGGAATATGTTGAAGAGTTTGATGTCAACGGCCCTCGCTTAAAATACCGTGATATCAATGGTTTAACGGCGGCTGAAATAGCTATAGAACCATCAGAGATAGTCAGTAGTTTTCCTTATAGGGTATTAAGTGAAGCAGCCGAAGAGCTGCGCAGGGAAGCGAATGGCCTTATTGACCTCGCGTTTGACTTGCCGGCCGCATAGGTAACAGATAAGACACATTGACTTAGTAGTGAAATACTTGTATAATTACCCATAATTATGTTACACCGTGTCGTACCTGTTGAAAAATATGCCGGGTTGGATGACGAAGCTGTCTTTGAGCAGGTGCTGCGCTCTGTTGGGCGCCGGGGGGTGGATAAGGAACTTTTATTTACGGGCTTCGAAGGGGCGGATGTAGCCAAGCAGCGTTCATTTGGCGAGCGCTGGCACACTTTTGCTTTGACCTCAGAAGAGGTAGGGGAGCGTTTTGAGTATGGCGGCGATACCATCCTGGACTTTGTCCACCTGAGAGGCCGCCGTTTACCAGCCTTGGCGGTTTTTGATGGGGCAATCCTGGAGCCTGTGACTATGAGTAATGCCTTAGGCCAAAGGTATAGGGAAGAGACTGGCAACGTACCTGATATCGGCGAGATTTACGGAGTAGACGGTCCAAGTCTGGACATGGGTGCCCTGGCGGTCTTTTATTTCGAGCCGGAGCGCAGCGGTTCTTTGACGGGGCAGGCAAGTTAGGCCCCAGGGCTACATGGAAAGGTTCGGGGCGATTTCCAGAGAATAAGCATCTGCCGCCGATTGGCCCAGCATAGCCTTATAACAGCCGAGCGTCGCGACCATGGCACCGTTATCGGTACAGAGCTTCCTATCCGTGTAGCTGATATCCATGGGTAAGCGTTCGGCAAGTTGGCGCCGCAGTTCCGGGCTGCTTGCCACGCCGCCGCCTATCACTACGCTCTTCGGCTTGAACTCTTCATAGGCCAGGATAGTCTTATCAACAACTGTCTCCACGGCTACACGCTGGAAGCTGGCGGCAATATCCGCTTTCTGGGCCTCTGAGAGCCTACCAGACAGTTTGTGGCTAGGAAATGCGTGTCCTTCACCAATCTGTTGCTGCGCGGCCCGCAGAACGGCTGTCTTAGGCCCGGAAAAACTGTAATCATACTTGCCGGGCATCTTCGCCTTGGGAAAATTAAATGCGAACGGGTCGCCGCGCTTGGAAAATTTCTCAACGCTGGGGCCGCCGGGGTAGGGAAGTCCCAGCATCTTGGCGACCTTGTCAAAGGCTTCGCCGATGGCGTCGTCATGCGTCTGGCCAAGCAATGTGTAATCAAAATGGTTCCGCCACAATACCAACTGGCTGTGGCCACCGCTGACGATAAGTCCCAGCATGGGAAATTCCGGCTGCTTTTTGGGCAATGCATAGTCAGGCAGGGAAGTCTTAGTCAAAAAATTCGCATAGGCATGGGCTTCTACGTGGTTAATTGCGTGGAGAGGCTTATTTTTGGTAATGGCCAGCGTACGGGCGGTCATGACGCCTACCAACAGGCAGCCGCCCAACCCCGCGCCGTAGGTCACCGCAACCCCATCAATATCATCCCAAGTACATTTTGCCTGCTGCAATGCCTGCTCAATAACCGGAATAATAGTTTCAATATGGCTGCGGGCGGCGATTTCCGGCACGACACCGCCGTATACTTTGTGTAGCTCCATGCTGGAAAACACGCTGTTTGACAGCAGTTTTTTGCCGTCCGCGACCACTCCGGCCGCGGTCTCGTCACAGCTGGTTTCTATTCCAAGTACTCGCATTAAAACCAAGTATACTAGGAGACGTGAACCCAAAGAAATTAGCACGCAAGGTC
>DATIHP010000035.1:0-1684 GCA_035480495.1 Saccharimonadales bacterium (SeqCode) | reverse complement strand
GTCAGTCAGCCCCTGGTGTTCCCGGCCAACACCTATGATAATCAGCTTTTCATCCTCAACTTTGGCTACCAGGGCTTTCACGAATTCCGTGCCGATATCAAGACCGACTATATATTTGCCGGCAGGACCTTTTTTCTTGTTGCGAGCCAAGGCGGTGGTGCGAGCCAGAGCAGTGGTTTTTAACTCTTTGAGTTTATCGAGCATAATCGTAATAGATTATACCATTTCGCTGCCTTTGGCCTCCATCTTGTGGAGCCACGGAAAAACTTTGATAAAGATCATGCAGCTTCTGCCGCCAGATATGCATTTACACTTTTTTGATAACGTCGGAGGACAAAAGGTGACATTTCGCCTGCTGTAGCACCCAGTACCTGTTCAGCCAAGGCCTGCACGGGATTCGCCAATGCGCGTAGATCGCCTCCACTTAGGTGCAGTAGCCATCTGCCAACATGTCGCTGACGCTCCTGATACATCCTGTCAAAGCGTATTCCGACCGGTAAAAAAGCATGTTCTAGTAATGTACGGGCGGCATGGTGTTGCCATGGGCGCAACTGAGTCCGCTGTTCTTTTGAAGACAAGACATA
The DNA here is from genome assembly GCA_035480495.1 of Saccharimonadales bacterium (SeqCode). Classification (GTDB taxonomy): domain Bacteria; phylum Patescibacteriota; class Saccharimonadia; order Saccharimonadales; family DATIHP01; genus DATIHP01. Next base: position 1,100 of record DATIHP010000035.1, on the reverse strand, counting down.
ATAGGCAAGGTGGCGACCTTCCTGTTTGGCAATACGGTTCAAGCTTGCGGCTAAGGGATGTTCTCCGATGGCTTCAAGTGTGCGGACGCTGTTTTTATAGAAACCTAATGTCTCCTTTTCTCCGGTCACTCCCATCAGACGGTAATAATACTGTGCTACATCGTGAAAACCGGGTGAAACGCGCGCTAATAAACCAGCCAATTTCATGGAAACAGGTAAGGAGGTGCGCTGAGGAAATAGTTGTAAGCCAAGCTGCTGTGCATACTCTTCTATGATCCTGCCGTGCATTATTTCCTGCTCTTCCCAGACGTTTATAAATTCTTCGTCCTGTTCGCTGCGATGCGGAGTTATGGTCCGCACAACTGCAGCAGTAGTAGCTACCTCGCTTTCGACTGCTCCCGAAAAAGCCAGTCCATGCCCAAATACTTCCGTAACAACAGCAGGATTACAGACAGTCAGATCTACCGACCCAATTGTAATCGGGCCGTCCTCACGGGACATCTCTATGATATTCCTGATTTGTTGTTGGGACATTATGGCACTCCCTAAATTAGGACGGCTTTGATACGGCGGATGCCTGCGCTGGAGCTTTCCTCTTTGATGATTTTGAACTTCTTGCCGTCTTCTGCCAGTTGGGCGGTGTGCTCCACATGAGGGCCGCCGCAGATTTCGAAACTGAACGGCTTGTCAGCGCCGTCGGCAATCATTTTATACACTTTAACCTTGTCACCATAGCGGTCGCCGAACTGGCCCAAAGCGCCCTTTTCTTCCACCGCTACCTTGGTAGGATATTCCTCAAAGCTGACTTTTAAATCTTTCTTAATCTGGTCGTTCACGATATCTTCTACTTTTTTGATCTGCTGGGTTGTCATCTTTTCCGGGTGGCTGAAGTCAAAGCGCAGTCGCTCCTCGGTGATATTGCTGCCGTTCTGCACCACATGATCACCCAGCACATCCCGCAGTGCCTGGTACATCAGGTGCGTGGCCGTGTGGTATTTCTTATGCTGCAGCGTCTGTCCGCCCAAACCGCCCTTAAACGTGCCCTTACTCGCAGTTTTGCTACGTTCACGCTGTTCTTGCATTAGACGATCGAATTCCTG
>DATIHP010000034.1:0-8977 GCA_035480495.1 Saccharimonadales bacterium (SeqCode) | reverse complement strand
GGAATCAAACTGGCGGAAGAAACATACCGCAAGAGCCGCATCTACGGCCTGCAGGCGCGTTTCGGTTTCCCAGCCAAAGGGTTGCGGGTCATCGCGGTCACCGGAACCAACGGCAAGACGACGACGTGCTGTTTTATCAACGGGATGCTTAAAAGCGCCGGCTTTACGACCGCCATGTATACCACGGCCATCATAGAGGTAAATGGGGTGGCGGAGGCTAACAAGACCCATAGGACATTGCCATTGACCCAGCAGCTGCTGCGATTCTTGCGCGCGGCTAAGAAAGCCCAGGTAGATTTCGTGATACTGGAAACGACCAGCCAGGCGCTACACCAACACAAGCTGGTAGGCATACCGGTCGAGGTGGCGGTACTGACCAACCTCAGCCCAGAACACTTGGATTACCACCGTACTATGGACAATTACGCTGCCGCCAAAGCCCGGCTTTTCAATAATTACATGAAGCCTGATTACTGCGTACTGAATGCTGATGATGACCGGTATGACTATTTCCTGATGCAGTCGGTGGGGCAGGTAGCCAGCTACGGGGAAAGTTCCGATAGCACCGAGCGTATCAGGTCCGTCAAATCATCACGGGAGGGCATGAGTTGGCAACTGATGAACGGCAACCACGGGCTGGACCTGCATATCCGGCTGCTTGGCCTGTTCAATGTCTATAACGCCAGTGCCGCCGCCTCTGTCGGTCTGTTGTTGGGACTGAAGCCTGAAGCGATTACCAACGGCCTGGCCGCGCTCAGATTGGTGCCCGGCCGGATGGAGAATATTGACGCTGGCCAACCGTTCACCGTCTGGGTGGATTATGCCATCACCCCTGATGCGATAGCCAAAGTACTTCAGGCAGGCAAGGACGCGGCCAGCGGTTCGGTCAGCCTTGTGTTCGGGGCAACGGGCGACCGGGATAAGGAAAAACGGACACTGATGGGCGAGGCGGCCGCCAAGTACGCCGACCATATCTACCTGACGGACGATGAGACATATACGGAAAATCCGGAAGCCATCCGCCAGGCGGTTTACAGGGGTATCGTGGATGGCGATGGCGAAACTAAAACGCAAGTCATCCCCGACCGCATGCGGGCCATCAAGACGGCATTCAAAAACGCTAAGAAGGGTGATGTCGTCATCCTGGCCGGCCTGGGTCACCAGGATTCCCGTAACATGGGCGGTAAGTTGGTGCCGTGGGATGAACGGGGAGTAGCCAAGCAACTACTACAGAAATAGGTATTGCAAAAATAGCAAAAAAAGTGTATAATTTACCCGTTTAACACGTTATGAATTTTCTAGACTATAAAAACTACGATTCCATAGTCCAAGACAATCTGGCTACAGTACTGCCGGCCGGATTACTCCGTCCCGATATTAGTCCGGAACATGTAGTACAATTTGTCCAACCATCAGGTGAAGAGTACATGGTAGTTCGTTCCACGCGACCTTACGGTGTTATGACTGCTGCAGCATTTAACTCGGTCTCTGAGACTTCAGATCTGCTCGAAGGTATATACGTGGGCGAAGACTACAGTGCTTTCACCATACCTAACGATCTGTTGACCTTAAGAGCTGTATCGCTTGGTACGGGCAACCACCAAACGGAAGTACTACAGCCTGTATATAGGCGCTTAGGCGAAATGATTGCGCGCACGGCAGAAAAAATTAGCTTGCCAGCTCTGCACTTAGGAGACATCGCCTTGAGACGTACTACCGGTATCTTGGAGTTCATCCCTCCTGTAGAGTTCACTGAGGGCGAAACCTCTCTTAGTGCTGTAGCGTCTGAATTAAGTGAGTCTATAACTCACGACCTGGCACAAGTTTTTTCCGGGTCACGAATAGCCCAATTGAATCTTGAATTAATGGCCGGACTCGGAATAAGACTAGGAATATAACAGACATGAAAGTAAGACCGGCTGAGCATACACCAGAAGCTGTAGTAAACGACATTCGCCATAACGTCGGTCATTTTGTTCCCGACCCTCATATTCAGCTGGGTGATACTGATTCTGCCCACAGGCTTCATATGGGAATGTTGGAACCCTATGGCCAAGTTGCTATCAAGCCGTTTGGACGGGAAATCAAAGCACTGCATGAAAAATCTATGTTGCAAGCGGTAAGAGAACGAGGTTTTGAAACATTTGATCCATTGGCTGTTGCAAGCGGAAGCCTAGGTGTCTATTTGATTACAGCCTACCGTCCCGGATTACGACATCTTGGGCAAGTTGATTGGAATGTAGATATCGCCTCCCCTCAACTCAGCCGTGTAATAATCCCTACGCTTCACACAGTCGGAAATTTCCTAGCAGGTTTACACCGGGCTGAAGTGACGCATGGTGACTTCCAGGTCAGAAACGCCGTCTATGATAGATTGGGAAAACCGGTTGTCGTAGATTTGGAAAAAGGACAGATACAAACCAATCACTCACGAGACCACCGCAGGAAATCGAAAGACGCCGACATACAGCTATTTGGGCAATCTGTTTTAGACCGCGGTTTATTGCTTGATCGGTCAGCCAACTACAGAGCAAGGTTTTTAGGCGAAGAGTTCGTAACGCCTGCCCAAGAGGCAAGCAGCGGCACTGATTCTAGTGAAGAACTTGAGCGAAGAAAATCCGAAATTCAAGCTAAATGGATGGCTGGACTTCGTAGGGATCATGGAACGCCTTGGATGAAACAACAGCTTAAAGACGCAGCGCAAAAACGCCGCCACTCAAATTAAGCCGTATCTTTCTCTTCCAAAAGAACACGTATTGATTCCTCACACGAACTTGACAGAATATTTGGCACTCAGCTATTATGAGTGCTAACGAGCCGCGTCATTGCGGCTCTTCTTAGCAAGATTAACGGAGGAAACATACATGAGTGTACCTATCCAACCCCTGGCTGATTATGTCGTCGCCATGCAGGAAGAGGCCGAAAGCAAGACGGCTAGCGGTCTGTATCTGCCCGGCAACGCCCAGGAAAAGCCTAAAGTCGCCAAAGTCTTGGCGGTCGGCAAAGATGCCAAACAAGTAAAGACCGGCGACCGGATTATCTACAAAAGCTATAGCACCACCGAGATAAAGTTAGGCACGGATGAATACATCTTGGTCAAAGAAGAAGACATTTTAGCGACCGTTAAATAAGGAGAAACTTATGGCAAAGAAAGTATTTTATGATGATGATGCCCGGCGAAGAGTCCTAGGCGGAGCCCAGATTCTATATGATGCCGTGAAGACTACGCTCGGCCCGAAAGGACGCAATGTCATTATCAGCAAATCATACGGCAACCCGACCGTCACCCATGACGGCGTGACTGTTGCCAAAGGTGTAGAAATCGCCGACACGGATGATGAGACGCTTGGCTACAAGGTGGGCGCTGAACTTATCAAACAAGCTGCTACCAAGATGAACGATGTCGCCGGCGACGGTACTACGACCGTTACGGTGCTGACCTACCATATCTTGAATGAGGCCAACAAACTTATCGCGGCCGGCCACAATCCGATGCAGCTGCGCAAAGGCTTAGAAACGGCTGCGCATGCTGTCATCAGCAAATTGCACGGCTTAAGCGAGGACATAAAAAGCAACAAGCAACGGGTCGCGGAAGTAGCGACCATATCCGCCGGTGATCCGGAAATCGGCAACCTCATAGCCGATGTCATCGATAACGTCGGTAAGGATGGTGTCGTGACCGTAGAAGAAGGCCAGGGACTGGCGCTGGAAAGCGAAGTCGTGGAAGGATACACCTTTGACCGCGGTTTCGTCAGTCCGTACATGGTAACGGACGCCGCGCGCATGGAAGCCGTCGTGGAAAAACCGGCTATTGTCATCACCGACAAGAAAATCAGCTCTATCCAGGAGTTCTTGCCGCTGCTTGAAAAACTGGCCCAAGCCGGCAAAAAGGACCTGATATTGATTGCCGAAGACATGGAAGGCGAGGCGCTCGGCACATTGATACTCAACAAACTCAAAGGCGTCTTTAACACCGTAGCCGTAAAGGCCCCGGCTTTTGGCGACCGTCGCAAAGACATGCTTGGCGACATAGCCATCCTGACCGGTGCGACCGTTATCAGCGAGGATGTCGGTATCACGTTTGAAAATGCCGAGATGGATATGGTCGGCGGTGCCCGCAAGGTCATCGTGACCAAGGACGAGACAACCATCATTGAAGGCGACGGCACGGCCGCAGCTATCAAGGCCCGTATCCAGCAAATCGACGGACAAATCAAGTCCGCCACCAGTGAATATGACAAAGAAAACCTAGAAAAACGCCGGGCTGCCTTGCAAGGCAAGGTTGCCGTCATCAAGGTTGGCGGTGCCACTGAAACGGAGATAGAGGAAAAGAAATTCCGCGTGGATGACGCCGTCGCGGCTGTCAAAGCGGCACTGGAAGAAGGCATCGTAGCGGGTGGAGGCGTGACACTGGTGGATTTGTCCGAAGGTATCGTGGCGACAGGTACGGATAGTGAAACTGCCGGTCAGCAGATGCTGAAGACCGCCTTACTACAGCCGTTCTATGAACTCATGCGGAACTCGGCCATCAATCCTGATGAATGGCTTCCCAAGATTCGCGCTGCCAAAGCGGGGCAGGGTGTCGACGTGACCAATCCCACCAAACTGGTTGATTTGAAAGCGACCGGTATCGTTGACCCGGCACGGGTGACTAAAGAAGCTATCCAGAACGCTGTTTCCATTGCCGGTACATCTATGACCATGGGCGCATTGGTAGTAGAGGTTCCCGAGCCTAAGCAAGCTCCCGCCGGTGGCGGCATGGACCCTGGTATGATGGGCATGTAAGAAAATTGACACAAGCCTGCCCCTTTGTCTGATATAAAAGCCTTGTAAAGAATGCAAGAAAAAGCGTAACAACAAGGTACTTGCTATTTTTACCATTTTGTACTATTATAGCTATGTTATTTAGAGCCTAGGGAGAAGTTTTATGGCAATCTGGCCGTTTAATCGCAACAAGGACCAATCCGCTGAAGTACCTCAGGAGGTACAGGATTATTATCAGTCCGAAAACCGGGAACGCAGTTGGGTGGCATGGTTGCTAGCCACCGGAACCTTATTGGTTACCGTAGTAGTCGTGCTTGGATTGTTTTACGGCGGCCGCTGGGGCTACCGTAAACTTAAGCACCAACCGGCTAAGACGCCGACCGTAGCTGTCCAGAAACCTGCTACTGCCAGCCAACCACAAACTCCTCCGGCTTCACCAAGCACTCCCCAAGCTGCGCCGAGCGCTATCCCCGGTCCGAACGTTACTCCTCAGACCTCTTCAACCTCGACTTCTAAGACGGCTTCAACCCCAGCCACTACTGCTACTGTCCAACCCGCGAATTCTAACCTACCGAACACCGGGCCCGGTAATATTGTGGCAATCTTTGCCGTTACGGCCCTCATCGGCGCCGTATTCCACAACCGTTTCTTGCGCCAGCACTCCTAAGCGGCCGGCGCACTTTGTTGGTGCTGGGTAAAATAGTTTATTTCGTTTATGACGTCCAGGAGGGCCTGGGCGCGGGCTTTATCATCGGTAATCTGTTGAGCGGCTTCAAAAGCTGACTTTATCAGCGTCTGGTCATCGCTGGCCTGTATCATCATCATGGTGGTACGGAACTTCTCTTCGGGCGTCTGGTCCAGGTGGCTCACCAGCGGGCTAAGATGCTGCAGGGCCTGTTGTTTGAGCTGCATAAGGCCGCCATCATCATCCGCCGCCACAGCCGGCTGGTCGCTAGCCGGTGTCGGGTCGGGTGTGCCGGTGGGAGGCAGTTCCGGAGCGCTAAAATCAGGCTGGGCCGATAACGTCGGGGTATTAGCGACGGCATCCATAGCCGGGGATGAGGCGGACAAATCATTCGAAACTCCACCGGCAATAGGCTCGGGCATCGCTGCCTGCAACGGGTCACTACTATCCTGTGTCTGTTTCTGGTTATCATCTTTGCCAAACATTTTTGTCCACCCCCTTGATTAGTCACTAGCAATTAGTAGATAGTATATAGCATTATCATAATACGAAGGGCTGGTTTGATGCTAGATGATTTAAAACTTATCCACGAACGGGATGCTCAGGACGCGCTAGGCGTAGTCGAGAAACAGTGGCAACAGCTCACCCATGAATTCGGGGTGACATTCAAGCCAACCGCAGAGATACGCAACATCGTTCTAGGTGGCATGGGCGGCTCGGGCTGGCCGGCCACATATGTGCAATCATGGCCGGGCGTGAGTGTCCCATTTGAAATCAGCAACAACTACACGGTGCCGCGTTACGTCGACGGGCACACGCTGTTCATAGCCTCCAGTTACTCGGGCAATACCGAGGAAACGCTGGCAGCACTGGCTGACGCCGAAGCGCGCAAAGCACAGATTGTCGTCATGACCTCCGGCGGTAAATTAAAAGAGCTGGCAGAACAAAAGGGCTACCCCCTCTATGTCTTGCCTACCGGTACGCAACCCCGCATGTCATCGTTCTACTTTATCGCCGCGTTCCTGGAACTCTTTACGCCACTCGGCTTGGTAGATACGGATGCTATCAAACAGCGCCAGGGAATTTCCGATTGGCTGAAAGCTCAGACGGCCTCCTGGCGACCCGATACGCCGACCGCCCAGAATCCTGCCAAGCAATTGGCCCAGGAACTGATGGGCAAGACGGTGATTGTCTATAGCGGACCCCTGCTGGCGCCGGTCGCCCAGAAAATCAAGATCTGTATGAACGAGAACGCTAAGAATCTGGCGTGGTGGAACCAATACCCGGAATTTAACCATAATGAATTCATCGGCTGGTCAAGCCACCCGGTCGACAAACCATTCGCTGTCATAGAAATCCGCTCCAACCTGGAGCATGAGCGTGTCCAAAAACGTTTTGAGGTGACAGAGAAAATGCTCTCCGGCAAGCGGCCGTCACCGCATGTCATCGTGCCCCAAGGCGATACGCTACCCAAGCAGATTTTCTGGGCCAGCGTTTTCGGCGACTTCGTCAGTCTCTACCTAGCCCTGTTGAACGGACTCAACCCCACCCCGGTAGACCTGGTAGAGAAATTCAAACAAGCCCTCGACGCCTAAACGGCATAAACCTTGTTCTAAATAGGTTTGTGCTTTAGGCCCAACAAAAAACCGCAATAAGCTACCAAAAGATGCAGCCCGAAATACACGAGCAAGATGGTGGCAAGCGCCCATAACGGTAGGTGTACGGACGGGTAAACCAGCAACAGCCCGCCGATGATATAGTCAATCTGGTCAAATGGGAACCAGCTGTCGCCGGCCGCGATACCGCGGCGGCGCTTAAAAAAGCTTTCAATCGCGTCCCCCATCAATGCTCCGAACCCAAGCCCGCAGCCGATTAAAAACGTATGCTTGCTGACAACGACATTAGGGTACAGATGAGCGACGACCACGGCCGTCAGGCCGGCCATGAGCGTCCCAAAGGCCAAGCCGCGCAGCCGTTTGTTCGGTCCGAACAGCCGTTTGCCGTGCCAATGCACACCAAAGTCCATCGGGGTCTCCCAACGTTTCAGGCCGGGCAACCTGTTCGCAAAGACCGGACTTATATTGGCGATGCCAGCCGGCAGAAAAAACAGGATGGCCGCCAGGTAATCGTTCATCCTCTTTTCAGCTTCTTCCGCAGACGGTGATATTTAGGATACAGCAGGGAACGGACACTGGGCCGCTGTGTCACCGGCGTGCTGTGGGTGAGCGTTTCAATCAGCCCCCCTGGTTTTGGCAGCACTTTTACGCGCGTATATGTTTTTCCCAGGCCCCGGACGCCGTGCGCATCACTGCTGGCAACACCTATGATATGGTTCAGCTTGGCCCATATGACCGTCTGGGCGCTCCGGTTCTGCAAGAACGCCCGTCCGTTGCAGATTTCAATGATATCAAGATAATCGACCAGCTCATCCAGTATGCTGGGGTGCAGGCCTTTGCGGATGCTTTCAAACGGATGCGGTACATAGACCAAGCCGCCTTGTTCCTTTATCTGCTTGATAGTTTCCAGCGGTGACAACCCCGGGCGGATACGCTCCGTCAGGTACAGACCGATGATTTCACCGCCGGTCGTCATGATTTCCTCGCCCACGATGATGCGGTCGCCCAGATGCTCCTGGAGCTTAAGCGCGAAATCTACGCTGTTATGGTCAGTGACGGCGATAACATCCAGCATATTGGTGCTCAGCGCGGAAGCGTACTGCTCGGCGGTGATGCCGCCATCGGGCGAGGCGATAGAGTGGGTGTGCAAATCAATCCTAAACATATGAACCTCGCACCACATTGGCCTGCCCTTTGGCGGAGCCAAAGACTCTGCCAGTGTTTATGACATATCGCGTTGTTACAAATTCCGCTGCTCCTTCACCGTATTTCATATACGGCTCAGTCCGCTGCTCATTTGTGCCTAGCGCTATGTTCATATGCGAGGCCCATCATTTAATTTGGCAATGATACGTATCAGACGGCCCAGTGCTGTCAGCGCGGACAGCACAGCAATAACTATCACAGCTAAAGCCAACCGGTTGCTGAGAAGCCCGACGAACAACACTGACATGCGGACTTCAAACCGCATCAGGCCGTCGCCGAACAGACGGTTTATCTCGTTCGGAGTCAGATTGGCATCCTTGACCGCTGTCTCTCCCTTGGCTTTGACGTAGGACACGCACAGCGAGGCGCCGCAGGCTGCTACTGCCCATACTGCCAGATATGGCCGGCCGGTACTGGCGATGATACCATAAGCTGCCCCGATGTATAACAGGGTCTCCTTCATCTTGTCGGTGCTGGCATCCAACAACATTCCTGCCGAAGTAGCCCGTTTCTGCAGGCGGGCAAGTTCGCCGTCAAGGGTGTCAAACAGGCCGAATATCAAGAGTAATCCGGCTGCCCAGATGTTGTGGCGGGTAGCAATGAGCCAGGCAATCGGTATATGTGCCAGAAAGCCGGTGACGGTGACCATGTTCGGTGAGACTCTACCCCCCGCGGCGGTGTTTAAGATGCCTGCCACGGCGCGCAT
>DATIHP010000033.1:0-1696 GCA_035480495.1 Saccharimonadales bacterium (SeqCode) | reverse complement strand
TCGTCTTTGCCGGCCGTGACGGCGAACTCATCCAAAATGGTGATGCGCATATCATCACCGCGCCGTGACAAACGGGCCATGGCGGCGGCAATGGTCAAACTGCCCAGTTTGTCGGTGAAAGCATAGACATTGCCGGTTGTGTCAGTCACGGCCTCACTTAGAAATTGCTGACCCTCCGGCGTTATTTCCCATCCTGTGTCCTTACGCTGTACATAGGGATTTTCCACGCGTTGCACTCCTTCCTTGGCTGACTTTGGCTTATGTTGCGGTTTGTCCGGTAACAGCGGCTCAACTTTGTCCCACAGAAGCTGTTGAATACGCTCAATCGGCAATAATTCACCTTTTTTGACGGCTTCAATCACCGTAAAGTCCTTCGGGAACAACTTAGCCAGGTCATCATAGGTCTCGACCGAATTACGTAGGTGCTCGAGGTCGGCCTCGTGGATGTCGCGCTTCCTAGAGGTATAACTGCGCTTTTCTTTCTTGTCCACCAGCTGTTGGGCTATTTCAGCCGGGACGCGCAAGATGAAGTTTACATCCGGGCGCGGCACACCCAGCATCTGGAACTCCAGGTTATCGAGCCAGATAAAGAAACCGCGCCGCTCTTCCTGACGGGCAAATTTGCCTCCCTGATGGGCCATGTTTGAGCCGGTAAATCGATTAGCCAGCACAACTTTACCGTCATCCATGGCTTGTCTGATTCTCCTGGCTGCGTCGTAGCGGTTCAGGGCGAAGAACAACGACGCCGTATATGGCCCGACGTCGTTCGACTCACCATACTGGCCATTTAAATACTGCCGTACAAAATAACTGGCTTCGCTGTCGTACTCCGGAAAATCAAAGGTGGCGACATCATAGCCCTGGCTGCGCAGCCGTTCGGCCAGCAAGGCGAACTGGGTGCCTTTGCCGGAGCCGTCGGTGCCTTCAATGACGATGAAAAGTCCCGTTTGCTCAGCCATGGACTACTCCTCCCACCACCCCTGTGTGATGGTACTTAGTCACCCTTGAGTCCTACTATCTTCTGCGGCAAACTGCGCTTATCCAGGTAGGCTTTGGGCAACATGTGTTCCGGCCGCCAATTCTTAATAAGCTGCTTCAGATCGGTACCGCTCTGGTATTTACCGCTGAAGCCACGGTGGCGGCCCTCGCCGTAATTGCCTTGCACCGGGCCGGTGTGGTGGAAAACAGCCTGACCAATTCGTTCACCAACCGGCAGCAGCATGATTTCCTTGTCGTTAAGGTTATAGATTTCCAACGTTAAACGGTTGATGTAGCCGGGGTCGACCCAGCCGGCGTCAAAACAGACCGCAATGCCGTTACGCCCCCAACTGGAGCGTGATTTGAGCTCATAGGCGCCGGGTGGCTTGATGCCAAAAAATTCGTGGGTATGCGCCAGGATGCGCTCGCCGGGGCGGATTGGAATGATGGGGTGGTTGGCGGGGATACCCTTGAGCGGTTTGACGCCGTTCTCATCGCACCATTGTTTGTGCGGGATGGCCTTGATAGCGCCTTCAAAATAACGCTGAACGTCACCCTCGTCAAACGGATTGTAGACCGGGTGGTCTTTGGAGCGCTCGGTGCGATAGTAGTAATGCCCCAGCGTCACGTCCAGGCTGGCGTGGGCGACGTGCTTTGGCTTGAAAGGCGTACAGACAATATGCCCCTCTTTGATAGCCTGTCTAATCTGTGTGTTGCT
>DATIHP010000032.1:0-6332 GCA_035480495.1 Saccharimonadales bacterium (SeqCode) | reverse complement strand
TAATAGTCATAAATCTCGGTCACCGTCGCGACCGTGCTGCGCGGATTCCGGGAAGTTGATTTCTGATCAATCGATATGGCCGGTGAAAGACCGTCAATCTGGTCGACGTCCGGCTTTTCCATGAGTCCCAGGAACTGCCGGGCGTAGGCGCTAAGGCTTTCGACGTAGCGCCGTTGCCCTTCAGCGTAGATGGTATCAAAGGCTAATGAGGACTTACCGGAACCTGACAGTCCGGTTATGACCACCAATTTACCGCGCGGAATTTCAAGGTCCACATTCTTGAGATTGTGTTCCCGGGCTCCTTGGACTTTTATAACATCGCTCATGTGACGCTACAGTGTAGCAAAAAAGAGGCTGTTTTTCCAGTCTCTAAGGGTCGGTCTGACGATTGTTATCCATATTAAAAGAAGTGCTTTATCAGATCGACGGTGACGGTGCCGAATGCCAGGACCAGTCCTAGGCCAATCGCCCCTACCGCGATGCCGCCGGCAAAAATCGTGATATCACCCAGGATGAGCGACAAGGCTAGCATGACAGCCCCTAGTGCCGGCAAGGTATCAAGTCCGGAGAATGGCGGTGCCAAGAAGGCACCGAGGGCAAATAGCAACAGCAGGCCGCCGGTGATGCGGCCGAAAGATTGGCGTTGCAACAAATCGTTGAACCGCGGCCGCGAGAACCTCTCGAACCATCTGACCCGCCGGATAAGGTATGGTATGAACTTGCCTTGGACGAACGGTCCTAGTTCCTTGTGTAGCCAACTTCTCGGTAACCATACTCCTTGCATGCCCACGACCATTTCCCCGGCAATCAACATCGTGATGAGCTCAAATACGTGGGTAATGCCACCAGTGGGCAGCGGTAAAGCCGGGAAAGCCATCAATACCAGGATAATGATAGCAAAGCTTCTTTCTTTGAAGACTACCACCAGAGAACCAAGGGTTTTCGGACCCTTTTGTTTTAGCCACGACTCCAGTTCCCTGCTGAATGTGCTTTGTACCATACCAGTCATACTAACGTATCTTAAGAGTACGGCCAACTAGCCATAAGTATTAACTAATCCTATTGACAATTATGCAATTAGATGTAGAATAGCGCTCAGGTAACACTGAGGAAAATAAGATGTTAGAGTTCATCGTTCTGGGACTTGTCCCGGGCACTAACTTTCAACTCGGATTTAAAGAGGTACTTTTAGGCTCAGCCCTCTTGGGCATCGGCGCCATCTTGGAATTGGAGCTTGTCCACTTCTTTAAATCCCACCGTCTCTTACCGGTATCTACCCGTTCCAACCACACGGCGTCTGATTAATCTCCTGCCGGCAGGATGCTTTGGCCGTATAACTGTAATTCTTCCAACAAGTAACGTTGCTCGCCGCTGATATCTCTCTGTTCAGCAAGTTGGCCTAATCGTTCAAAGTAGCGGGCCGCGCGGCTCGCGGCCTTTCCACCCGTCAGTTTCCGTTCTCGGAACCGTTCCCAAACCGTCCGTTCCTCATCGCTTAGGCTGTGCGGAAAATTACGTGCCTTATACAACGGCAGGAGGGCACTCAACCTATCATCTTGAAAGCTAAAACGCTGGGTAGCCAGTTCCTCCACTGAAGCGGCCCGAACCGCCCGCATGGCGGTCTTATCTTTGTCTCCGACGAATCCATCGTATAGTCGGCTATCAACATCACTTTCGTCACTCAAGAGACGGGCTTGCTGCTGTTTATCAAGCAGCTGCAACGCCTCCAGCAACCGCTCAGTGAAGGCGGCTGCAGTTTTGAGGCTGGCCGCATGGGCGGCGATATCATCCATCGATAAACCCAATCTCTGTTGGCATGAAGGGTCCAAGACGCTGAGCGGTGCCACCGCCGGACAGCGGTTATATTGGAGCGTCTTGACTGGCAGGCGTTGGTGGGTGCATGGCCTGTCTTTGCAATAATGCTGCCACAGTTCCGCTAATTTGGCGGCCGGCATGGATAAGAATGGGGCCGGATCATGACGCAGGTCATATACCAAAGCTCCGGTTTTTTTGGGATGTCCGGTAAGACGCGTAACTACGGTGGTCTTTTCGTGTTCGCTGGCGTATTTGCCACTGGTATAGACAAACGGCTGGCCGCTTTCCACCAGGGCGGCCACTTTTTTCTTATCACGCATCCCGAGCAGATAGTCGAATAGTTTCGGCTGTTTACTCTTCAGCAGCTGCGCCAAAGCAATCGTCGCTTGCACATCGCTGAGCGCATCGTGGGCATTGGTGTGGTTCAAACCGTTCATGGCAGTAAGCAGGCCCAAACGGTTAGCCGCTTTACCCTCGGAGTCGACCGGCCATTTGATGCCGTCGGGTCTCAAGGCACGTGTCATGCGTGTCACGTCCAGCAGATCCCAGCGGCTGCGGCCGTCAGACCAATGCCACTCATAGGCGTCATAAAAATTACGGTAGTGCAGAAAACGCATGAATTCGTCATCAAAACGGATACTGTTGAAGCCTACGAAAATGGTGCCGGCGGCGGCTATGTCCTTATAAAATATCCGCAGAAATTCGGCTTCGGTCAAACCTTCGCTGATGGTTTTCTGCGGCGTGATGCCTGTGAGCAACACCGCGTCCGGGTCAGGTAAGACATCCTCGCCTAATCGTATGAAGTAATTATGCGGTTCGCCAAGAGGTTTAAGTTGCATATCCGTGCGCTGGCCGCCGAACTGCATGATGCGTTGTTCCCGCGGACTGAACCCCGAGGTTTCCAGGTCATAGAAAAAAAGTGTATCAGCCATGATGTCTTAATACTCTAGCGAGCCATGTCCGCCAATCATTATTTTGTTCCCTGCCTGCACACCCATGCGCACCAATTCGTGCATGATACCCATCTTGCGCATGATGTCGCGCAGGCGTTGCTGCGCATGGAAGCTCGTAAAGTCCGTTCGTTGGGCAAACCGTTCAATCTTTTTGCCGGTGACCATAAAACCACCGTCGGTTTTGCGGATCTGCCAGGCATCGGCCGTGTCAAGCGTCAAAACGGGCAAGGTTGTGGATGAATCTTGGGTCTTTGCTACTCGCGCAGTTTCTTTAGCCGCGAGTTTCTGGGTAGCCGACAGCAGCTGTTTGAGACCGGTCTTACTAAGCGCTGATATCGCCAATACCGGCGTGCCCTTTGGGACTATATGCTTCAGACTGGTCAGACGATCGGCCACGATCTCATCATCCAGTCCGTCTATCTTGGTCAGTACGACTAACTGCGGCCGGTGTGATAAGTCAATCTTATAAGCGGCCAATTCCGACTGTATGGTGCGGTAGGCGCCGGCAATATCATCCTGATAGGCATCAATCAGATGTACCAACACCTTGGTCCGCTCCAGATGGCGCAAGAATTCATCACCCAGACCTTTGCCGTGGCTGGCCCCTTCGATAAGCCCGGGTATATCTGCGAACAAAAGCGATGAGTCCTGGTTGATATCAACCACGCCGAGATTGGGTGTCAGCGTCGTGAACGGATAATTAGCTACCAGCGGGCGGGCATTGCTTACCACACTCAGCAAGGTTGATTTGCCAGCATTAGGCAGACCGACGAGACCGACATCGGCAATCATCTTCAGCTCAAATGTCACTGCCAGTTCTTCGCCGGGTTCGCCTTTTTCCGCCACGCGCGGTGCCTGGCGCGTGCTGCTTGCGAAGTGGGCGTTGCCAAAGCCACCTTTGCCGCCGCGTGCGATGATGACCTGCTGGGCGTCTTGCGTCAGGTCAGCCAGCGTATCGCCACTTTCTGATATGACCGATGTACCTACGGGCACGGCTACCAATAAATCATGGCCGCTTCTGCCATGTTTGCGTCGTTTGGCGCCGGGTTGTCCGGGGGCGGCTATGATTTCTTTCTGGTAACGGAAATTAGCCAGCGTGTTCTGATTGCGGCTTGCCGCCAGTACCACATCGCCACCCTTGCCGCCGTCGCCGCCGTCAGGACCGCCACGGTCGATAAACTTTTCATGCCGGAAACTGACCACGCCATTACCGCCGTCGCCAGCTTTTAATTTTACCGTCGCTACATCAACAAACATCCCCTATAGAGTATAGGTTTCACAAGTGAGCGTAAAGAGACGTATGACTTATTGGTAGATGTAATTCGGAAAGGTGCCCGTTGAAACCCAGTCGCTGTAGCCTACCCTTCCCCATCCGGCAAGCCCGTTCATGTCAGAGTATTTGATCATGGTACCATCATCGGATACCGCTTCCACATAAGCCACATGGCCCAGATAACTCATCCTGTCGGACTGCGCTACCGCACCCACGCGGGGGGTAGATGATATTATCCAACCGCTTGCGCGTGCCCCGCTGTCCCAGGTGTTCGCATTACCCCAGTTTGCGGGTACATTGACCTTGGTAGCGACATAATAGGTGCACCAACCGTAGTCGTAGCCGTTGTGACCATAGATAGGCGCGTTCCCGCCCCAGGCAAAACCGACACCGCTTGAATAATAGTTATAAGACGGGGCTGCTGCGACCGCCTGGACCACACCGTCAGGAATAAGTACCTGCTCGCCTGGTTGCAGACCGCTGATTTCCGCATCGTTAAAGGAAACGATGGCATCCTTATTGGCATTGAATTTTTGTGCCAGTGTATCAGGCGTATCGCCCGCCTTCACGGTATATACGATACCGTTGGTACCGGCCGGCGGTAACACGATCTGTCTGCCGGCAGCGACCCTGTCACCCGACAAACCGTTGCTGCCTCGGATGCTATCGGAAGAGACACCGGACTTGGCGGCTATGGAGCCGATAGTGTCGCCGGCCACGACGGTATATGTATGAATATCCTGGCGCGAGGGCAATGCGGCTGATACGACCTGAGGTTTGGCTACTATGCTGGTATCAGCTGGAACCGATGTCTCACTGGCGCTCACCGAGTCGGCATGGTTGACCACGGAATTGGCTTCAGGCAAACCGACCGTCCGGGCGATATGCACGGCGATGTCAGCTGAGGATACCTGGTCAAGCGGGCCGGCTGGTGTCTCCGAGCTGGCGGCGTCAGCCACGGCATTCTGATGGATGGTCTGGTTACCTGCCGGCGATTTAGCCACGAAGAATACGACCACGCCAAGCAGGGCCACATTGGCGGTCAGCAGACTATAACGAACCAGGCGTTTTCTTGAACGAAGATAGAAACGCCTTAGTTTACGTTGGGTTAACGGCTTTGTACTGTGACGGGCGACAAGCCGATGGCTTGCTGCCTGTGTATTGGTACGAATATGCGGACTCCAATCCCGATAAATCGGGATAATCACTGTTATTGGATCTTAATTTACTTTGTAAGGAGTTCGACCACCTTACACCTTAGTTTAGGGCAATAACAGATGTAACTCCTCATGTTGCTATCCGGGTCACCCCTGTTAACAAATGAGCGAGTTACGCCAAGAAGTATAACAAAATCACATATAAAGGCAAGCTTTTTGTGCTTTCTTCACCCCTGTTGAGTTCATAAGACAAACCCGGTCCTACTCGCAGAGTTTTTTGCAGTGTTGGGCGGTCAATGCCTGATGTTCCTGGAGCGTATGGGAAAAATAGGTAACACCATCGTCTCCTGCTACGAAATAGAGATAATCCGTACTTGCCGGCTGGGCTACGGCAGCCAGTGAACTGGCAGACACATTGCTGATAGGTCCGGGGGGCAGACCGGGATGCAGCCGAGTATTATAGGGCGAATCGTAGGTCACCGACGGGGTCTGCCCGGCCTTGATAGCTCCATAGAAGGCCGTGACGTCAGAGCCAAGCTGCATGCCTTCTTTGAGCCGGCGCAGAAATATCTGGGCCACAACCGGTTTATCCTTGGGGTTGCTCACTTCCTGTTCGATGATAGAGGCCAGGATGACACCTTCATGGACGGTAAGCCCTTGTTTGACGATTGCCGCCCGGATTTCCGGCGTGAGGTGCTTCTGCATCTGGTCCAATGAGGCCCGGATAATGACTTCCGGCTTGGTGTCGGCGGTCTTTTGGAATGTCTCCGGATACAGATATCCTTCCAGGTTGGCTCCGCTTGGCTTGTCGGATAGCGCCGGACTGTCCGAATATAGGTTTGAATTGAGCGCCGCGTCTACACCGGCAGCCGAAAAGCCGGCGTTATTGATGAGGGCTTCCCGGACCTGGTCCAGCCGCTGGCCAGGCAGAATCGTCACTTTATCGGTCGCGACCTTGCCATGCGTCAGTATGTTCACAATCTCTACCACGCCTTGGTTCGGCCGCAGTGAATACGTCCCGGCCTGTAAGCGGTCGCGGGCGTCATGATTGCGGACATACCATTCAAATGCCCAGGCGGTCCGGACCAGTCCTTGGTCCTGTAGTTGCTTGCCGATAGTCTGCACGGTCGCCCC
>DATIHP010000031.1:0-4776 GCA_035480495.1 Saccharimonadales bacterium (SeqCode) | reverse complement strand
GCTGGAACAGATGGCCGCGGTGGTGAAGAAAAAGGACATCAAAAGTCCGGAAGGTAATCCGCTTGGCGCACCGGCTCAGTTCAACCTGATGTTCAAGACACAGGTGGGGCCGATTGATGATGAGAGCGCTACCAGTTACCTGCGTCCTGAAATAGCCCAGGGCATTTTTACGAATTTTAAAAACGTGGTGGATACGTTCTCGCCGGACCTGCCGTTTGGTATCGCGCAAACAGGCAAGGCGTTCCGCAATGAGATTTCCCCGCGGGATTTTATATTCCGGCTGCGGGAGCTGGAACTCATGGAAGTGGAATATTTTGTGCATCCTAAGCAGTGGAAAGAGGCGTTTGAGGACTGGCGCAATACCATCTGGGGTTTTTACCGGGACATCGGGCTGCCCAAAGACAAGATACATGAACATGAGATTGGGGATGAAGACCGCGCACACTACAGCAAGCGCACCATAGATTTTGAATTTGATTTCCCGTTCGGCCAGAAGGAATTGATGGGTCTGGCCTACCGCACGGATTACGACCTGAAAAGCCACCAGAAGCATTCCGGCAAGAACCTGGAATACCGGCCGAAGGATGGCGGGGAAGCGTTCGTGCCCCACGTCATAGAACCCTCCATGGGCGTGGAGCGGTTGGTCCTGGCCGTGCTGTCCAGCGCTTACAAAGAAGACAAGGTGAATGGCGAAAAGCGCGTGTTCTTGAAGTTGCCGGCCTTAGTCGCCCCCGTCAAAGTCGCGGTATCACCGCTACTTAAGAACAAGCCTGAACTGGTTGAAAAGGCCAGGGAAGTCTACGACCTACTCAAGAAAGAGTTCAGCGCTGTCATGTGGGACGATAACGGCAACATCGGCAAGCGCTACCGCCGCCAGGATGAAATCGGTACCCCTTATTGCGTGGTAGTGGACTTTGAGTCGCTTGACGATAATTCAGTTACGGTCCGCGACCGCGACACGACCAAGCAGGAACGCGTGAAGATTGAAGAACTGACTGGCAGCCTTCAGCTTTCTTGAAGTGCTGCGGCCAAGATACTTTAAAAATAAAGGCTTTTATTTTCAGTGATTCAGGCTACAATAGCGCCTAAATAGGAAAACCCATGGCGATTACTACTACTGAATCTTATACATGCTATGATGCGATTGAAGGCTTGGATGAAGCCATGCGCGGCGTCCTGGACCCGGGCCAGGACTATTATGTGCTTGGCGGTATTGCCACAGGGGCAATACGGGACACGGAATCAGGGATTGATGCGGTCTCGCAGATAGTCTTTGCATCTGATTCCTCGACGGAGTCAGTTGTCCGCTCCAACGGCACCAGACGCGATATAGATATCCTGGTGAAGGACGTGCTTGAAGATGACCAGGCGCAGGAAATCAAAGAAACCGTCAGTGAAGTCGTGGGGGACCTGCTGGTCGTCTCAATCTTTGGTTTTGATAAGCACGAAGACGAAATAAGCCCACAGGGGCGGTTCAAAAGCTCGGTCAAGGACTGGGTCTCACGCCGTACCATAGCGGATGACGGGAACCTGAGGTATGAACTCCACCCGCTGGAGCAAATAGTTTCCAAACACTCGTTTGAACCGTGGACACTGGCGCTGCCGAACGGGGAACGGGTGTCAATCCTGAGCCCTGCCGGCCACGTCCTGGCCTACGCTATGCGCTCTATCTCCGGCATACGCCATAAGGACGTGGAAAAGATAGCGGCTATGACGGACCGGATTCTGGCGGACGAAGTCTTTGAATCGCAGATACGGAGCGGCATATTCCGGGAGTGGTTGGAGTTTGCTTGCGCAGTATATGACTTGCGCGATGGCAGATTAAACCCCAGGCGCCCAATAATACGTGAAGAATCAGGATTAGCAGACCGGTTGGCGTTCCAGACAAAGGGCAGGTTCCTAGCCGCGCTGGAAGGCAGCGACGCTATAACCAATTTCGGGCAGAATGAGACCGTCCAGAAAATCTTAAACATCTTTGTGCGCGCTAAATAATTGCTGAAAATGAGTGATATTCCCGAATTAGTGGCTGAACGACAAGCAATAGACAACATTGATGACCAGATAGAGATAAAGTTTGGTGAAATAATGGTTTTAGTGGCAGAACGCTGGGAGCATGTAGGGCACGTGGCCACAATTAAAAGCGTTCTGAATTTAGAAGCATATCAACCCGAACGTTTTAAACAAATGCTGGAAAGATTAAAGATTCAAGGCGCTGGTCTTGGTTTGAGGTCTGTCTTCGTTGAAAAAATCTGGACTGATTTTCAAGATGAAAGTATAGCCATCCAACAAGATGTTTCCTCTAGTGATGCTATTATTGAATGATGCTAGCGGCTATAAAGAAACACAAATGGTGGGTAATCGCAGCCGTCATAATTCTAGGTACACTGTTCATATTATTGCCGACATTGATTATCAATATGTCTACAAAATCGCGGCGTTTCAACGCGGCGGACCTGAGCCATGTCCCTGAAAGCGACGTGACCATTGTCTTTGGAGCCGGCGTGCAATCCAATGGCGAACCGACACCATACCTGAGACGACGTCTGGAAACGGCTGCGGATTTATACAAAGCCGGGCGCACGCACACGTTGCTGTTAAGCGGCGACAATGGAGTGAAGCATTACAACGAACCGCAGGCCATGAAACGCTACGCGGAAGGCCTGGGGGTAAAAACTGACGACATCGTGCTGGATTATGCTGGGTTTAATACCTACGACAGCTGCTATCGGGCAGGCGCCATCTTTGGACTGCGCAAGGCGACCATCGTCAGCCAAGGCTATCATCTGCCGCGGGCTATAACGACATGCAGGGGGCTGGGGGTAGACGTCGTAGGCGTGGCTGCCAAAAGCAGCGGACGCGACAACACCGCTACGTACATCATGCGGGAATACGTGTCCACCGACAAAGCCTTGCTACAAATCATATTCAAGCCACATCCAAGGCTACTTGGGGAACCTATCAAGATTGAGTAGAACGACACTGACATTGCATTTATAGAGTGCTTATGCTATAATATACATGTATGTCAGCAATAAACATCCTATCAGACGCAGAAATCCTGGGCGACCAAGGCTATAATGCTCCCGGCAACTGGGGGAGGCAGGATGAGTTCGCCTATGCTTCAGCCCCGGTAAGCTCCCGGTTAGAGCTGGTACCTAGTCCGCGCCTGGCAGACAGGTTTGAAGGGTTGAGCACAGAACAAGTCGACCTGGTACAGGCAGCTTACAATATTTTCCATGCGCCCTATGCTAAGGACAGCGACGAAGCATCACCTTATGCAAGCTCAGCCCACAGCGGTATGTATGGACACATCAATGCTCTCCATGATGACAGGCTCCCCGACTTGATTGAGGGTTTCAAGCTCTTCCGTAAGCTGAACGGTGAAGTCGAGTATAGTGGTGTGGAGCCCCAACTTTATAGAGGTAACCATAGGATAGGCTGGGACGATTACCTGAGGTTGGCTCATGAAAAGAAACTTCCGAATAGCAGAGACGACCCCCACGACGCCCACGTCCATCTCATGGGCGAACTCATGGCCACTGGTGATATTACCGAACTTATCAGTGTGGCCGGCGGCGAGGCCATGAACTGGCCCAAAGAACGGCAGGAACATATGGTCAGTGCCATAGATGTGATTACGTTCAATATAAAAAATATCTGGCAGGGCCCAAGTGAAATCAGAAAAAGTGCTGGTGATTTGGTCAAGACCATACAGAAGATACAAGCCTTGCGGGGCAAAGAGGATTTCACCGCCGCGGATGCAATCAGTATGGCCATGGACCAAGTGCGGCTGATACAGGGTTGGCAAAAAGAACGGCTGTTCCTGACGCCTGAAGTCGGTAAAAGAGCCCTGGCGCATCTGCTCAAAGAGCAAGAGCACGCGGCCTGAAAACCGATAAGAAAAAATTCACAGACACAATGAGGGGGCTGAGGGATACTTTCTAGCTCATCGTATGAATACATCAGCCGAAGTATTAGAGGTCATCGATCAAAATATAGCCTTAGCCTATGAACAAGGCGACCCGTTCATGTTGCCGCTTGATAAGGCGCGGCCAGAATTCCGGGTTCTGGCTTTGTATGACCTGACACTTGTCAGGTTCGGCGAAATCACTAATCGCGCACCGAAACTTGTCGGCGATTTTGCACTGAGGGCCCTATTATGTAGCCAGGATAATGAAGATATCTATGCCTGGGTAGTCGTAGAAGACGGCGAAAATATGTACGCCGTCCCAGCCAACCCCATTGTATTGGACAGCGCAAGCCGGGCCGTCGGTATCCAACCCGGCTGGGTCGCCGCACCTTAAGCAGGCCGCATGAGTAGAGATAGCCCAGAGAAAAATGCTATGCTTTAAGCAGCATGATAGATGTTGAGCAAACAATCAGGGAGTACCTGCCGGGTGTCATCCATATGTCGTTGGCGACCAGCGCTGGCAATAAGCCATGGGTGTGCGAGGTGCATTATGCTTTTGACGTTGAGTTGAACCTGTATTTCCGGTCCAAGCCGTCCAGACGCCACAGCCAGGAGATTGCGCAGAACCCGAACGTGGCAGGCAACATAGTCGAGGCGCACGGATTGACCGACAAGCCGCGCGCCGTTTACTTTGAGGGCAGGGCGGAACCACTGGAAGAGGTTAACAAAAACCACATTGCCTATAAATTAATACACGAACGGCTTGGTTTAGGTCCTGAAGTATTGGAAGACGCAAAACAGGACGATGGCCATAAGTTTTATAAGATTACGGTTAGCAATTACTATCTGTTTGACACGCGCGAGTC
>DATIHP010000030.1:0-6600 GCA_035480495.1 Saccharimonadales bacterium (SeqCode) | reverse complement strand
ATTTTGACCTAGAGCTCATAAAACAAAATTACGAGCGTAAGCGACCCGATATAGTAATCCATAAGCGTGGAACTAATAAATCAAACTTGCTGGTTGTGGAAATAAAGAGGAACGGGCTTGTGAGAAATACCGAGTCAGACTTAAATAAAATCCAAGAGTATTGGTTTGAGGCGCCTTTAAATTATCGTTATGGTGTTGTGGTTAATTTTATATCCACTGCTAATACACCCCTTCAGTTGTTAGAAAATAAGAATCACGGTGTTTGAGATTTGCTGTAGCTTAGTAGGAAGAGCTGTGCAGATTTTTTTGAGAATGTGGATGGTGCCTTGCGATGTGAAGTTGAGGGTGGGGTAAAATGGGGGTATGGATGTTGAGGTTGCGACCAGGGAGAGCAGGGAGGTGGTGGATATCACCGAGCGGGTACAGGCTACGCTGCAGCCTGACGCTAAGGCGGCCGTTGTTTTCTGCGCGCATACGACATGCGCCGTGACCACGGCGGACCTGGACCCGGGTACGGACCAAGACCTGCTGGACGCGGTAGAGCAAATGATACCCAAGCTGGATTACCGCCATCCGCATGACCCTGGCCATGTCTGGACCCACATAGCCAGCAGCCTGATAGGCCCCAGTGTGACTGTGCCGGTCAAGGACGGCAAGCTGGTGCTGGGTTCTTGGCAAAGAATTGTCCTAGTAGAGCTGGACGGCCCCCGCAAACGCAATCTTATTGTCACTAGTCTTTAGCCTGTGGCCATCCCTAGGCTCTAGGCGGAATAACGACAATAGCCTTGACTTAAGATACATAAGATGTTATTATTAACACATGGATAAGTCTCGCGGGTTAGAAAAACGTGCTTCCGGAGAGCTGACAAAATATGCTCCCCGAGTGGTTATATATGGACAGTTTCCATACAGAGTAGACCCGGTTACCGGCAATAGGAAGAGCGGGGGGTGCTTCAGCGGAGCAGAGGAAATCATGGATGCCCTTGGATTGTATCTTAAGGAACGCGGCTTATCAGATGACGGTTTAGTTATGTCACGGCAACTTTTTAATATCAGGGATGCTTTTTATACAGGCAGACGAGGCGACCGCCCAGCTCCTGAGGTTATTCCGGAAAGTGCGCCTGATCTCGTTTTTGTTTTACCCCAAATGAGAGATTATGATGACGGCGGCTACTCTCTAGATACGCCTGTGTATGAAATTGAAGCAATGTGCCTGGAGCACGGCGTTCCAATGGTTTTGGTCAATGAGACTATGGATGCAGGAGAGCTCGGTGCTGCCCTAAATCAAATTTTAGGCAACGAACCCCTTGGCCTCAATCCTGGCCCAACTCAGCAATAAGCAATCTTTGCTGACCAAAAAGGTATGAAACCAAGTAAGCGGAGCGTACGTTCAAAATTTGCTAAAGCAAAAGTAGCCCTACGGTAGCCACGCTCACCCCCACGAACCGGCGGACGATATGCTCGCGTTCGCTCAGAAATATAAAGCTGGCAATGAAGACCAGCGGCACGCGGAAACTGCTGACAGATGCAATGAGCGAAACATTGCGGGACAAGGCGACCGATAGGAAGAAACCGGTATTTTGCATACCTCTGGCCACGCCTACCTTGGTAATGCCCGCCCACTGGCTCTTGCTGATTCTTGGCAGGACGTGCCAGTCCTTGTAGGCGAACAGACACAGGAACACGGTCTGAAGTCCCCAACCGACTATCAGATAGGCAGAGTAACTCATATGGTTCAAACAACCGCGTTCTGCAGCCAGGCCGATACCAAGCCCGACGGACGTAAGGGCAAGCAGCAGTGTTGCCTGATCGAACTGAAAAGTCTTGCGGCGCAGGCCTTTGACCGCGACCAGGATGCCGCCGGCAATAAGTAACAACATACCTAAGAATTGTTGGCCGGAAAACGCCTCGTGGATGATAAAGATACCAAGCAGCACGGTGATGATGGTGTACATGTTGCTGATGATGACGTATTGGGTAGCGTCAACCCGCTTGTTCAGCTGGAAGGCAAACGCAAAAAATCCGGCGATTCCTAACGCTTCTATGAACAAAAGCGCAAAAGTAAGCGGCTGCCAATGTATCCAGATGTTGCCCTTGATAAGGGCGATGATAATGCCTATGGGGCTGATAAAACACAGATATAAAAGGGCTGTCACGAGCCGCAAAGGTAATTTACTGGTGACTGCCAGGCGCCGTTGCAGCAGGCTGTTGGTAGTAGAGCCGACAAAATAAATCAGCAGCGTTAGGTACCAGATAGGCAGATGGGTCATTTTCTATAGTGTAGCGTATTTTCCTTCGCGGCCAAGAAGTATGCGATAGCGCAAGCTGAAGGCTACGCCGGCAGAGCGAAAAGCCTATTTATGTTAGCAACGGAATAATGCTTGTTGTATTCTCCCAGCACATCCTGATAAGAGGCGATTGCTAAGTACCCGCCCAGGGCGGTCACCTGTATGCAATCAGGGTTATCTTCTCCCAGCCCGACGACACTATGTTTGGCCAAGCCATGATAGTCGCCATGCGTATGAACGCGCGAACCAATTACGCCATGGGCGCCTAGAGGCAGACTGCCTTCGACTTCATGACCTTGCTTAAGGATATGGTCTGGCGGCGACAGTAGCCGGAAAACATCGCTACCCTCAATTCCCCCCATCCAGTGGGCGAAACGGTGGCAGTTGTAATCGGCCTGGCTTTTGCGCTCAGCCGCCAGGTAGCGTTTAAAGAAAGCAGCCAGCCTGGCTCCGAACAATGGCGAGGCGTCCAATGCCAGCGGCGCGGCTTCCGCGGGCTCATAATGGTCGCCTTCCGCTTGGTCGGGGCCAGAGATGGCCCAGGTGGCTTCACCCATCACCTCAATACCGACGACACGCCGGTAGGGAGCCATTTTCTCAACTGATAGCATAGGGGTCAGATACACTGACGGAACCGTATGTAACACAGGAGCTTCTACAGATACCATTTGCCATATTATACCACATCTGTCAATATTCGCGGCAAACTATTCTGACGGTTCAGCCGTTCTGGGGCCCATGTAGGCCAGCATAGTCCGTATACCATCCATGACTCCGGCAGCCCATGCGTCTGATTTGCTCTCTAACCCCGCGCTTTCTACCGCCAGGACCCCTAAGCCCCCTATGGTTTCACGGAACTCTTCGGCGATTTCAGTAAGGGGCGGGGTTGCATCGTCGGCCTCCGTAGCGACAAACTGGAACAAAATGGTGAGCAGCGTGCCCCACGCCTCAGGTGGCAAGCTATCTATGTCCGGGACAGGAATACTTTCTATATCTATAAGATCGCTGGTCAGAAAACCAGTCAGAAAGCCATCTTCCCAAACATGTTCCGAGCTTTCATCCTGCCGTTTGAGAGTTTGTTCCCGTCCCAACACCCGGCCAAGGATAGTAAGCTGCGGCGCGGCTTCCGCCAGTCCCGTCCAGCCTTCATCATTCAGACTATCAAATGCCCGGACGACCTCACGGGCCACCCGCTCTACCCTGTCTGCATTAAGTTCAGCGACTGCGACAAGTTCGGTCAGGGCTGCTGCCACGGGGCGGGGGTCATCTCTTTCTGCCATAGGTGGCCATTTTAGACCCGTCAAGGGGCGCATGCAAGCATAAGCACGCTCTTCAGTCCATGTCTACCATAGGTAGTTTTTTCACTGCCTGGACCAAATATTCCATAGCGGCCTCTATCTCATATGTCGCAGTGCCAATACGGTCTTCAGTCACTATGCTGCGGTAACTCTGGATTTCGCATAAGTCCTTGTCTGTGTCGCGCGGGTTGGGGCAAACGTCGCAGCCGGCAGCCGTAAGGGTGACGGATGTTTCAAATGCGGGGATGCCGCCGGGCGGGTTGGGTATGTCGGCCAAGTGTAATATGCCGGAGGCCCACAGCTTGCATTCGCCGCCGCGCTCACAGGGAGCAAGGTCGCCGAACTCCGCAGATACAAACAGATGATGTCGTGTCTCGTATGCCATTTAAATAACATTGTATCACACTTGTCAAAATTACTGTCGATTGGTTATGCGCGTCGTCTTTTTAGGCTTCTGTAATGATTACGTGACATATATAACCCGAACATGGTGAGCCAGATAGTCTGCGGGTATGCTACCACGCGTTCCATGCCGCCCTCTCCAAACCCCAGATACATATGGGCTCCAAACAAGGCGAAGGCAATGAGTGCAATAATGCCCGAGAGCATGGTATAGATACGGAAACGGGGCCCAAGCCCAAGCGCCAGCCCTAACACCAATAAGGCCAGGTTGCCGACCACGAATGGCAAGGCGGCGCCCAGTTCATGCAGGCTGGCGTTAGTATTTTCAGCGAATATACCGACTAGGACCGTGCCAAGGCCGGCCAAGGCCATGAAGCCGAAGCCGATGGCGGTGTCGCGGCTATGGCGGAACTCGTGGTAGATAAGCACGGAGCCGATTACCATGGTACATCCCAGTACTATGAACGAGGCGTTCATCCAGGCATGCAATGGCGAGCAGACATAACGCCCAGAATAAACACCGCAGGCGGTGTTGCCTAAGTCGCTGATGGTGTTATTGCGCAAACTGTAGCGGGTAGCCCAGTTGTGCGCCACTATGAACTGGGTTATGAAAAACTGGACGCTGACCATCCAGAAAATCGGTCCGACCAGCGGGTAGCGGTCCGTGAAGGTAGCGATTCTTTTGGACGTGATTAACATTCTCATTTAGCTAAAAGGCTACCTTAGTTTAGGCGTAACCGCAATCTTGCCGCCGTATAGTTGCCTGGAACCGGCTGAGGGGTTATCCTAGTAACCCAGACGGAAGGGAGATATCTATGGGCAACGAATCAAGAGAAGGGGCTCCGTTTGAGCCTGCCGACCCCGAAATTCCAGATGCTTTGATTGATGGGCAGGCCGAGGGTGCCGATACGGAAACAGTAGCCGAATCTGATACACAGCCGGAAATAACGGGCGGCCCCGCACCAGTCGAATTCAAACAAACGGAGAGAGTTGATTCATTAGATGACGCTATCAGCCGGGGTGCCGGACGCAATAATCAACGGAAGCCGCGGAATAAGAAACTTTAGCGCGGGATTTATCAAAGACAATTAGTTTCGGCGCACGCCTTCGGCTTGCTTTCCGCCATACTTTCTTTGCCCACGAAAGAAAGTATGCAAAGAAATGGCTGGCGACTGCAGAACAGGGCGATTGCAGCCAGGACCAGCGGACAATCGCGCCGGAACAATGACAAGCATCCCTCGCACTAAATAAAGGAGGCTCGGGCGAATTCCGGCTTGATTCGATTGTCCGCTGACTGTCCGCATCGGTTCTGCAGAGCCAGGGAAAGCCCATGGACTGATGTATTTGATCAATAGTAGCCTCTGCGAGGCTACCCCACGGAGGCCTTCCAGGCTCTGGAGGTTCCTGGAAGCGGAGTTGTTAAAGTCACCTTTAGAGCGAGGCATTCAGCCGCAGGCGTTTATGTCCGAGCATGGTGGCGCTTAACAACTAAAGCTAGCAAGAACCGGAAGTTGCCTGTCGGTTCTTTGCGACACTTTCTTACGACTAAGAAGGTGTCTTGCACAGGCAAGCGTAGCGTGCCGGCAAAGTGAGTTTATTAATGTAATTGAAGGGACTTCAGAATATCGACAGCCTGCTTGTACGCATTACTACTCTGTAAAAGCTCCGGTGCGACCGGATTAGTGGCCAGGTCATCTTTCAGGTCCTTGGATGAAAAACCGCCGGCGATGATGAATGTCTCTGCTTCCTTACCATAGTTTGGTCCAAGCGAATCGCCTTTTTTCAGACTAAAATTGCCGGCAATCATGAAAAAGGCAAAGTTGTCCGGCGTGTCCAGACCGAACAGCGACAGGTTGGTATCCGCCCGCTGGCCGGCAGCAGGCTGGGTGTAGGTCAATTTCTCCGACGGTTGGATAGCATAGCCGCGGCCGATGTATTTGCTGTCCACATCCCGGGCGCCCTTGCGGATATAGATGCGGAAATAGCCGCTCACCGAGCCTTTGCCGACGGTTGCATAGCTGAAACTGCTGGATTCCAGCCGGACGCTGTCTTTGGTGTCTGATTCCGTGGCCGTCCAGGTTGAAGGATAGGTGAGCTTGACGCCCAAGTAACCGTTCTCATAAGTTTGAGTTTTAGTAGTGTCTGGAACGTCTTGTCCCGGCGGAGTGCCTTCGGCCGATAGCTGCGGCTGCGAAGCGCTCTTAGAGGCAACAGTCGCGGATTTCTTGGACCCAAACAGTTTCCAGACGCCGAATCCGGCTGCACTTAGGACAATGACAACAACCGGTATGAACACCATAAGTTTCTTGCCAGCCAACCTCTTCATGATAGTCATTATGCACCTTTATGATTTGACGTAAAAGCCGGCCGCCATAAAACCCCTTTACATAAGCGCTATAATGAATACGTAAAGGCAAAATAAACACATGGCCCTCACACCGGAAGATTTAGACTCGCGCATTGCCGGCCAAGCGGATGATTATCTGTTCGTGCTGGATGCGCTGCGCTGGTGTATGCCAAGAAATAACATTGTAGGGTGGGACGCATACCTGAGCGGAGACGTCAGCCGGAGTAAGGTTCCGGCAACGGTGGAAAACATCGGTGCCATGGTC
>DATIHP010000029.1:0-15780 GCA_035480495.1 Saccharimonadales bacterium (SeqCode) | reverse complement strand
TCAAAGAATGATGAGAAATAAGGACTGGTGCAGGGTGTAGGATTCGAACCTACGAAGGCATAAGCCAGCAGATTTACAGTCTGCCGTGTTTGACCGCTTCACTAACCCTGCGTGGAGCCGACAGAGGGATTCGAACCCACGCCCCGCTGTTTACAAAACAGCCGCTCTAGCCACTGAGCTATGTCGGCAGATAACAGTTCTAAAGTGTAGCAAAAACAGGGTAAATTTGCTACTATGCGTGAGTCAAATTTGCCGTCTTAGCTCAGTGGTAGAGCACTTCCATGGTAAGGAAGGGGTCTCGGGTTCAAATCCCGAAGACGGCTCCACGTCGGGATTCCTTTCAACCTTGCTTTAAAACTTTGCAAAATAAATGTCCAAAGTTTTAGCAAGGTCTCGCATGATCCCTCCTCCCAGATTCGCAAACAGTTTTGCTTGGTTTGCGAATCTGTTTACAAAGACATCCTAATCTGTTAAACTCTAGCGGATATGGCGAAAAAAGGCGGAAAACGCAAAGTAATAGGTCTAGTGTCTGAAGAAAGCGGCCACCGCCACTATTACACGCGTAAGAACACACAGAATTCTCCTGACAAGCTGGAGCTCAAGAAATATGACCCGGTCTTGCGCAAACACGTGCTTTACGTGGAAACCAGGAAAAGTCTGGGGCGCAACGAAGTCAAACCCCGCAAACACTAGCACATTGCTCTCAGAGTGACAAAACAGGGTATTTCAAGTAGTATAATCCTGTTGCTTTCTCTGTATTTAGGGAAAAAGCAGCCCGAGACTTGGATTCATTCCAAGCCCGGCGCGTATGAGAGAAACCGTAGGTTTGTCTCATGGCTAACGTAGGGGCGTAGCTCAGCTGGTTAGAGCGTTGGTCTCCAAAACCAAAGGCCGCGGGTTCGAATCCCTCCGCCCCTGCCAAATTACTGCAACATTGTAGCCGGTGGATACACCCCCACCACATCCAGATGTTGGATGACCTTACTAAGCCTTTTGTCACGGCCGAGCCGGGCCAGATGACGTTTCTGTGTCCGCATCTCAACCAGGAATACCCGGTGTCCAAAGAACCCTTCGTGGCCGGATACCGGTCGGCTCTCCGTTATGACGTGCCGTATGTCATTATCATCAAACAGGCCCGTGAAGGCGGTTGATGTCTTTGCTCTGGGTGTGACAAGCGCCGTGGCCCTTACTTCCGTCATATCACTTAGACCAAGGTCCCGTAGCTCTATCATATCCGTGATATCGCGCCATCTTACTACTAGGAAGCGGGTCGAATTATGTCTTTCGTCGGCGATATCACCAGCGATGACACGGAGGCCCTTGGCACTATGACGCATGGCCAGCTTGCCCGACCCAATCGCTGCGATATGCGGTATTTCTTTTTCAACTATCTCCCTAACTGCCTGGGACGTACTGCCTGATTCTACGGGTTTGATGCCGCGGTCTTTCAGGAAGTGGTAGGCCTGCCTAAGAGCCTTGTGATGGGAATGCGCTTCTCTGACTTCGTCCGTAGCAAAAGCGAAGCCCATCAGATCAAGCGTTATGGGCATTTTGGCCTCTCCGATGATTTCCAATTGGCCGGACATCAGTGCGTCAGCCGAGTCTCCTACCAGTTTAGTGTTTGAATTCTCCATAGGAATCACCCCGACAGCTTCGGTATCATTCATCAAGAAGTCTACAATTTCCTCTACACTGCCGTGGTGCCGGAAGTTAGTCACATTGTCGGGGAAAAGCTGGATGGCTGCTTCGTAAGTGAACGAGCCGTGCTCGCCGAAGTACCTGACGGCGCTCTGTTTCTCAAATCCGTACGGCCCAGGTATGCTCATATGGATGAAACCTTAATATAAAATGATGCAACAGTCAAAGACTTAAGGAGCTTCAGCCCACTCCTGAAATAATTTTTGAATCTCTTGCGTGTAGGATCCGGGTGCTTGCAAGCTATGGCCGTCAATCATCCGGACTGCTACTATTCCCCGGACTGAGCCGCTGGTAAATACTTCATCAGCCTTATAAAAGTCGTTTAGTGAAAGCGGCTTACTTTTAATAGGTAGTACGTCTTTGGCCAATTGTCGTATCAGAGCTTGCGTAATGCCTTTGAGAGCTCCGCTGTTAGGGATAAGCAAGACTCCGTTTTTTATAAGATATATGTTAGAAAAGGAGCTCTCATGCACCATATCGTTCCCGTCGGTTAAAAGTGCTTCGTCAGCCTGCTTGGAGAGAGCATGGTGCTGTCCAAGTATGGCGGCCAGCATGGCAGTAGTTTTGACTTCCGGCACTTGCCGCACCATCCGGAAACTCCGCATGTTCAATGGTTGCATAGGCTCACTGCTAAGCCTTTTGGCTGTGATGAACAATAGGGGCGAGGCCTCAGAGGCAGTGCGAATATCGGTGTTGCCGGCGGTCAATGTCATGCGTATCCGGAATTCGTGGCCGGGTTCTTCTTTTTGCCTTGCTTCAATGAGTTGTTTGACAGCTGTTTCCAACTCATCAAAGGAGTAAGAAAAGGGTATGAACAATGCCTCTGCCGACTCTTTCAAACGCTCTAGGTGCTCTTGTAACAACTTGGTTTTACCCGCAAAGGTTCGGAAGCTTTCGTAGACGCCATGTCCATACAGTAAACCTGCGTCCCGGATTGGAACTGTGGCTTTTTTGTCATCTATAAGATGGCCGTTCAGGTATACGAGCATATCTGCATTGTACTATGGCGGAGTATTGGCACAAACGCATCTTCTCACTTTTGCACCAAAGGAGTAATTGTTATAATATAGTAGCCGATGTCAAAACTTCAGCTTTCACATCCCACCCTGTTCTTACTATTCGGCTTCCCTGGAGCCGGCAAGACTTTTTTTGCCCGTCAAATCTGCGAGGAGCTTCAGGCGGCGCATATCCAAGGCGACCGCATCAGGTTCGAACTATTCGACAACCCGCGTTATGACCGCCAGGAAAATGAAGTGGTGGCCCATATCATGGAGTACATGGCCGAGGAATTCCTGCAGGCCGGGATAAGCGTAGTGTTTGATATAAACGCGATGCGGGGCAGCCGCCGGCGTGAGTTGCGCGATATGGCCAGGCGCCACAAAGCCAAGACGGTGTTGATATGGTTCCAGCTTGATATAGAAAGTTCTTTTACGCGTGTCGCCAAAAGGGACAGGCGTAAAGCAGACGACAAATACAGTATGCCGCTTGACCGTACGACGTTTGATGCCGTTATAGCAGGGATGCAGAATCCAGCCCTGACGGAAGATTATATGGTTATCAGCGGCAAGCGTACCTTTGCTACGCAGCGTAGCGCCGTCATCAAGAAACTGTACGATATGGGGTTATTGCAATCCGAACAGACCCAGGTGGGTATCGCTAAGCCCGCACTGGTAAACCTTATACCCAACTCCAACGGCGGACGGGTAGACCCATCGCGCCGCAACATCACCATACGTTAAACAGAAAGTAGAAGCCTACAAATGGCTCAAAAACAGGTTCATATAGCTGAAATCGGGCCGGTCGTCTTGCAGAAACGAAAAGGTGCCAGAAGCATCCGTCTGACGGTCGGACATGACGGCAACCTGCGGATAAGCATGCCGCATTGGACACCTTATGCAGCTGCCGAAGCATTTGCAATCAGTAAACTAGCATGGATAAAGGCCCAGCAGGACGGCAAGACAAGCCGGCTTTTCGGCCCTGATGAGCGGATTGGCAAATCGCACAGGCTTCGATTTACTATTTCAACCAGCCACACTGTCACGACACGGGTTACTCCCACCGAACTCATCATCAGGTTACCGGTCGGCAAGACGCCCATGGACAAAGACGTTCAGTCGGCAGTACGCGCTAGTGCCGTCAGGGCACTGAAGCAGGAAGCCAAGAAACTATTGCCCGGTAGGTTAGAGTCAATGGCTGCACGCCACGGTTTCGACTACCGCCATGTCACTATCAAACATCTTAAGGCCAGGTGGGGCAGTTGTAGCTCTACCAAAGACATAGCACTAAACTGTTTTTTGATGCAGTTGCCTTGGGAACTGATAGATTATGTCATCTTGCATGAGCTTGTACATACCAAAATCATGGCGCATGGTGAAAAATTTTGGGGTGAACTGGCCAAATATGTGAATGACTTGCCCGCAAAGCGCAAAGCCATACGCGCCCATCAGCCGACACTCATGACCGTCGATTGATAGATGCTTATGTATAATAATACCTATGTCCGTTCCTAAGACCCGGCTTACCGGCAAAACCAAACACAAAGTCATATCATCAGCCAAACTGATAGCACATGCCGTCAAACACAACATAACCCCCAGCGCCGAGCTGGAACGCGAACGCCTGACGAGCCTTATCAACAGTATGGCCGACGGTGTCATCGCCACGGATGAAAAGACAAAAATAGTGTTGTCAAACGGGGCCGCCCTGAATATCTTGGACGTCAACAATACGATGACAGGCAAATACATCCGCCAAGTCCTGACCGTCATTGACAAAAATAATCAGCCGGTTGACATAAAGCGCGCGGTACTGGATACCAAGACGCAATTTACGACGCGGGATTGGCGCCTCAAATACTCAGACGACAGCATGATAAACCTTTACTTAAGCATCGCTCCGGTACGGCTGGGCTATGGCCAGGAGGGTAGCAAGGGCTACGTATTGTTATTGCGTGATATCACCCGCGAAAAGTCATTGGAAGAAGAACGGGATGAGTTCATAAGCGTGGTCAGCCATGAATTGCGCACCCCCATAGCCATCGCCGAAGGCAATATAAGCAATGCGCAGTTCATCGTCGATAAGTCCGGGGACGCCCACGCTGTCAAGGACGCGCTTAAACAGGCCCATGACCAGGTAGAGTTCCTGGCCAGCATGATAAACGACCTGTCCACCTTATCTCGCGCTGAACGCGGCAAGTTGACGGTAGAAATTGAACCCATCAATGCCCATGCCCTCACGGAGGATTTGACGGCGAACTACACGCCCCAGGCGGAGGCCAAGGGTTTGAAACTGCTGAATGAGATTGACCCGCAGCTAGAGTTGCTGAAATCATCCAAGCTGTACGTGCGTGAAATCCTGCAGAATTTTATAACCAATGCCATAAAATACACTGAAAAAGGCCACATATCCATCGGTGCCGTTGCCCGGGATAACGGTGTGGAATTCCGGGTCAGTGACACGGGCATAGGCATCAGTAAATCGGATCAAGACAGGGTGTTCGACAAGTTCTTCCGCTCAGAAGACTTCCGCACACGGCAGACCAACGGCACAGGACTAGGGCTGTATGTCACTATGAAGCTGGCCCGCATCATCCATGCGGATATAGACCTGCACAGCGAGCTCAACAAAGGCTCCACATTCTCTATCTTCATTCCGAATCTGCAGTAACCGATGGCAAGCGGGGTACGACATGCATGACGGGGATGCATATATTGCGATCCTTCCAGCTGACCGTAAAGAATTCGTACCGCAGCATAGAACTGTACCCGATTATCAACTCGCTGAAGGCCGCCACGGGGAAGCTGACCAGTGCAAGCATGCTGTTGGCCGGGTCCGTGATATTGACGACTATGACATGGGCAACTACCAAAAACAGGCACGTAACACCCGCAACGACGGTATTTATGTCCGCTTTCCAGAAACTGATGACAAAGAAAACAAATGGCAATAACAGGAATAGGATATTTGCAGCCGTAAGCAACAGGGCCCATTCCGGACGCCGCCTAATCTGAGGATAGCGGACGCGGATAGCACTCATGTATTGT
The DNA here is from genome assembly GCA_035480495.1 of Saccharimonadales bacterium (SeqCode). Taxonomy (GTDB): domain Bacteria; phylum Patescibacteriota; class Saccharimonadia; order Saccharimonadales; family DATIHP01; genus DATIHP01. The sequence continues at coordinate 10,039 of DATIHP010000029.1, read as the reverse complement.
TCCGCGAACGGCTTGACGGTCATGACATCAAGTTCATTGCTGCTGCGGACAAAGCTGTAGCTATCAGTTCTGACCAGTTCACGTGCAAAAAAGCCTTCCGGTAAGATGCTATGGCTGACGGCTGCAAAACCGCCTAGTTTTTTCAGACTGGTGCGTTTTATCATCCAGCAGGTGCTTAGCACGGCAGGCCTGTTGAAAAGACGGCGGGGCAATGCCAATTCCCACCAATAACGCATCGGTTGGATAAAGGCAGATGCGGGAGAGCTGCTGGAACGGCTAGGCAATACGCTTAACATTGATTTACCGCGCGCATGCATCAGATTGACCATGCTGCGGACAGCTTGAGGTCCGAAACGCGCGTCCACACCGCAAAATAGGATAAGATCTCCGCTTGCTTCCCGGTAAAGCATCTCATAGGCCTGGTTCTTGGCTAACCAGCGGTCAGCCGGCGGGCCGCCCCCCACGAAACGGACACCTTTCTGGGCAAAACTACGTATCACATCGGCGGTTTTGTCCTGGGAACAATCATCGAGCACAATTATCTCCAGTTTAGGATATTCATTGGCAATCAGACTGTTCAGACATTCTTCAAGCTCTTGTGTCTCGTTACGGGCAGGGATGGCGACGGTAACCGTTGGCAGCTCACTATCTGATAGGTACTCCTCTGGCTTCTTGAAACTCAATTTGAAGGCATTATGCACGACCGTTGCCAAGATGATTACGGCGCCCGTTAGTTGAACGATCATCATGAGCCGCAAGCTATCATGTTTCCCCAGTTCAGCTCCAAGTACCAGTAGGCTGACTATCAGCGGGTGGAACAGAAACACTACGAAACTCGTCCTCATGGTCGCTGATTTCAGATACCGCGCATGCATACGGTTCTTCATTATCCTGAGCATATTGCCGACCCGGAAGACTGCCAAAAAAGCAAACGGGAAACCGATGACCCAGCCTAACTGCAAGCATAGCCGGAAGGTCGTGACTACGATAAACACGGCTACTAGAGCTGCCAATGGACGCCGCCAGCGCCATAACAGCGACAAAAGCAGTAAGATTGCTTCAGCAATAAAACTTACGAACCATAACTCAAGCATCAATCTCATCATACCATTGCGCCCACTTTTATTACGCCGCGCTTGTAACATGCGACGCTTTTTGCTATATTGACAGCTGACGAGCCTACCTGCATGGTAGGTTTTTTAATAAGGAGAACGTTTTGGCAGACGACGAGCAAAAGCCTAAGAAACGCCAGCTCAGAAAAGTGAAGACCGTCCGCGAACGGGCTGAACAGGCTGATAGCGATAAGGGTCCCAGGCGGCTGAAACAGGCCGGAACGAGTGCTATCAAGCCTTTGCGTGCCGTTGCCCGTACCGGGCGCAAAGAATACTATCTGCCGATACCGGATAATAAGGTCGGCCGCTTCATGAATAAACGCCGGCGTCTCATTCCCCGTTACTTCAGTGGTGCCTGGGAAGAGCTCAGGCAAGTAAAATGGCCGGGCCGCAAAGAGACCGCAAAGCTGACATTCGCCGTGTTCATGTTCGCCATATTCATCGGTACCATCATCACACTGGCGGATTTCGGTCTTGATAAGGTATTTAAAAGATTGTTCTTGAAATAGGAGTATAAGGAAGATGCACAAACGTTACGATGCTACGAAACAATGGTATGCCATCCATACCTACAGCGGCTATGAAGAGAAAGTTGCCGAAAGTATCCGACAACGTACCGAGAGCTTGGACATGAAGGATAAGATAATCCAAGTGTTGGTGCCCAAAGAAAAGATGATAGAGGTCAAGAACGGCAAGCGCAAAGTGGTAGAAAAGCGCATTTTCCAGGGTTACGTGCTGGTGCAGATAAAAATGACCGAGGATGCCTGGTACATTGTGCGCAACACGCCATCAGTAACCGGTTTTGTGGGTTCGGGAACCGAGCCCACCCCTATTAGCGCTGATGAAATAGATAAGATTATGAAGCGCATGGGCCGCGACGAACCCAAGCATAAGATTGACTACAAGATAGGCGAGGTGGTCAACATCATCGATGGTCCGTTCAAAGGTTTTGACGGCAGTATTAATGAAGTTGACCAGACCAAAGGCAAGCTCAAGGTGCTGGTCAATATGTTCGGCCGCGAAACTCCGGTAGAGCTAGATAGTCTTCAAGTCAAGAGAGTTTAAGTGGTTGTATCTGCGCAGCATGTGTTCGAAAGATTAGCTTCACAAAATGAACTTGATCAGATATCAAGGGCCCTTGAGAGAGCAGGCTATGATTATGATATTCATGACTTAGATGCATTAGTTGACCTGTACACCACACCAAAAGATCTTTCTTGGAGTGAAGCTGGTCGATTACGCTATTGCCGTAACTCTTTAGGTCAAAGAGCGGGCATCTTGGGGAAAGCGCTTGAAATCGAACAAGGTATTACTCCGGAATACTACGGAATTGACTTAAGAGAATCTTGCTTTAGCATTTTAGAGCAGTGTGGCGTATGTCTAGACAACAGGGGTAATCTGTAGTAGACTTTACCAGTTACGCACATTAGTCACATGCTTCGGTGGCTGTTTTTAAGGAGACATAGATGGCAGAGAAGAAAGTTACAGCGAATCTAAAGATGAAAATCAGAGGCGGCCAGGCCAATGCGGCTCCACCCGTCGGTAGTACGCTGGGTCAGTACGGCGTCAACATGATGGATTTCATCAACCCGTTCAACGAAGCCACCAAGGACCGCATGGGCCAGGACCTGACCGTGCATATCGCTATTTATGAGGACCGTTCAATGACATTCAGGGTGGTCGGCACTCCGGTTGACGACCTCATCCGCAAAGCGCTAGGTATTCAGAAAGGTTCCGGCAGGCCCAATAGTGAGAAAATCGGCAAGAAGCTGAGCCAGACCGACTTGCGCCAGATTGCGGAAACAAAGGCCGGCGATACCAACACCGACAACATTGAATCCGTTATGAAACAGGTTGCCGGTACCGCCCGCAGCATGGGGGTAGAAGTAGAAAGCTAAAGTAATTTGTGGGAGGCACTAGAACTGCCGTTCGCACCACGAAAGGGGATGATATGGCGGAAGCCAAGAAAACACCACTTAAGAAAAAGGTTGCTGACAAACTAGAGGTGTCAGAAAAGTTACAGACCAAGAAGAAAACACCAGCTAAAGTAGAGACTACAGCTAAAGGAAAGGAACCAAATGGGACTGTTGAAGAAAGCATTGCACCTACGGATGAAACAGATAGCCAAAAGCGGCAAGTAAAACCGGCCGCTAAAGCCGGCAAACGCAGCGAGAAGGCGCTTAAAGAGGTTGAAGAAAAACAAGCCAAAGAGGAACGAAAAACTCTTGCAGCTGATGAGCAAGCAAAGAAACCAAAGACTCCACAGAAGCCTGCTCGTTCGCTCTTGGAGCGTAAAGGTAAGAAATTCCGCAAAGTTGCCGAACAGCTGGATGCTAACAAGACTTACAGCCTGAAGGAAGCGCTGGAACTGGCGACAAAGACCAGTCCTGTCAAGTTTGATGCGACTGTTGAAATGCACATACGGCTGGGTATCGACCCCCGGCAAGCCGACCAGAACCTGCGCGATACTATAGTTCTGCCTGCCGGGACGGGAAAGACGGTCCGTGTAGCTGTTTTCGCGGACGCGGACGGTGTCGCCGCCGCCAAGAAAGCGGGCGCCGACGTAGCCGGTTCAGACGAATTCTTGCAACAATTGGAAAAAGGCACCATAGACTTTGATATCCTCATCGCTACTCCGGCTATGATGGGCCAGCTTGGCAAATATGCCCGCGTGTTGGGCCCGAAAGGCCTCATGCCTAACCCGAAGAGCGGAACCGTAACCGCTGATGTCGCCAAGGCTGTCAAAGAAGCCAAAGCAGGACGCCTGGAATACCGTGTCGATAGCACCGGCATCATACACACAGGCGTAGGCAAAGTCAGTTTCGGCGGCGAGAAACTACTGCAGAACGGTCAAGCCCTGATGGACAGTATAAAAGCGAACAAGCCGGGCAGCTTGAAAAGTACCTATATAAGGTCGGTATTTGTCACGACCAGCATGGGGCCGAGCATATCGGTGGAAATAACCGGGCTATAAGTCGTGACCGCCCCAAGAAACCGCAAACAGGTCAAGGCTTACGACAAGCATCTGGCAGAAGTGGAACCACCCAGTAAAGGCTGTTCGTTCTGTGCAATCAATAAGGGCAGTCCGCAGTTCGTCACAGAAACCAAATCTTTCAAGGTTATCCGTAATATATTTCCTTATTCCTTGTGGGACAGCCAACCAGTCAAAGACCACTTGATGCTTATCCCGAAGAGGCACACCGATACACTGGCTGACTTGACGCCGGCTGCAGCGCAAGAGTTCGTAAAACTGCTGAGCAGCTACGAGTCAAAGGGCTATAGTGTCTATGCCCGGGCGCCCGGTTCCGTCATAAAGACCGTTCTCCACCAGCATACCCATCTTATCAAACATGGCGATAAGGTTATCAAAGGATTGCTTTATCTGCGTAAGCCTTATGTGCGTCTAGTCATACAGTAGTTCTTTTGCGGCGTGTTTTGCTATGCTTAAAACATGGGGCATATTCACGAGCTGATTGATTTTACGGTGAGCGCTTATATCGTGCACGAGAACCGCATACTTTTGCTGGAACACAAGAAACTACATACTTGGCTGCAGCCTGGCGGGCACATTGAGCTGCATGAACACCCGGAAGAGGCCATATGGCGGGAACTCAAGGAAGAAACCGGTCTGGAGCGCAAGAACCTGCGAATGATAAGTACCTTGCGGGCCAGGCCGCCCATCTCGGCCGACGCCGTATCCATACCCGTGCCATTCGATATCAACATGCATAACTTTAACAAAACGCATAAACATATCGACTTGGCCTACTTGATGGTTTCAAACACTGCTAAGGTGGCACCCCAAGCTGACGAGTCTACGAAATTGCAATGGTTTACGAAAGCCGAACTGGAGACTATGCGGCCGGCGCTGCTTGAAGGCGTCTATAGCCGCTGCCTGTTCGCACTTGATTATCTAAAAGCGGCCCGGCAACTTCCTGATGAGCCCAATGTTTAGTACAATACGCTTATGATGATTCTCGGCATGACAGGGCCCATCGCCCATGGTAAGACGACCTTTGCCGAGGCCCTTACTGATATGGAACCGTCGACAGTGCATCTTGAGTCGTCGATGATCATAGCCGAGGTCGCCAATGCTTTGCAGGCGGTGCTGTCGGATATTCCCGACCCGTATAATGTGGACAGACTGAACAATTGGCTACGGGCCTTGCCTGGTATCCTCCAGGAGATTGCACATATCCACTGTACCTTCGAGCAGATAAAGCTGAGTCAAAAAGATATCGAGGAGCATCCGATTGAGTATCAGAAACTTATCCTACACGTTGAAAATTTGCAACGTAAACCACAGCTTATGAAACAGCACATCAGCCAGGATAACAAAGAGAGTTATCGGCCACTGCTACAGTGGCTGGGTGGGTATCTGGTACAACGGGTCAGCAGCAGTATCTGGTATGACGAAATCGTACGACGCATACGACAGGCCGCGGCCGCCGGGTGCCAATTATGTATCGTCGGCGGCCTGCGCTATCCTAAGGACGCTGCCGTCCTTAGGAATGCCGGTGCAATGATTATAAAGGTCTACCGGCCGGGGCATCTGCAGAGCGATATGTTGGATCCTACGGAGCGCGAACGCCAGAACATCCAGGTTGATTGTACGATAATGAGCAACGGGACCATCGCTGACGTCAAGAAATTCGCCAAAGTTTTCTATAAAGACCTCAAAGCTAACAAACTGCAAGCAACATATCATACCGCCACGCTTTAACTGGTGACTAACGGTCAGTGTGGGTCGTTTTGTCCATGGTCCTGTTTAAGGCCGTCAGACTACGCGTAAAGCCGCGCAGGCCGCCTTTGTAGGCTATGTAACGGTCTTCCCACAAGGGTTCATATTTGGACTTGAAGCGTTGCAGTCCGCTGAAAGAATAAAACCTGTCCCCGTTTGAATACACGAACTGCAACGCGCTGTCTATGACCGTGCGCTCGTTTTCATCTTCGCCCAAGCCGGCCAGCGGGCATAAGCCCAGATTGAGCCGCTCGAACCCATGGCTTATAAGATAGTCTATGAAGCTCATAAGCAGAAAATCATTGCTGTTGGTGGGCGCTTGTTCCGTGTAGCGCAGCATGTCGTAATTTGCCTCCGGCTTATCAAATGACGGTATCTGGTTTATGAAGGCTTGGATGGTGCCGGCATCGTCACGCAGTACCATGACGGGACACTGCTGGACGTATGTCTTGCTGAAGTAACCCATCATGAAACCGCGTTCACTCCGTCCCGGAAGCCGCAACCATTCGTCAGAGACAACCCGCAAGCGCTCGAGGACCGCGGGACTGTGCGGCGGGGTTAACATTTCCGCTGCAATTCGTTGCTTCGTAAATTTATTGCGAATCTGGCGGAAATACTTCTGGTCAGCTACCTTTTTCTGGAAGTCATCCAGATGCACGATTGCTTCCTCGCCAATCTTTTGGCTATCTAAGCCGTGCTTTTGGTACAGGTGTTTGAACTTGGGTTCCGTATGTATGAACGCCGGCAACCAATCATTGACCCGGCATAATTCACCGAATTCCTCCATCAGGTTGTCAAAATCAGCGTGTTTGCCGGCCGGGTCCCCGACCACCAGGGCCACTCCGCGGGATACATGGTAAGCAAGCCCAGCTGTATGTTTCCAGTTGAAAAAGTAAATCTTATCATGTGGCCAAAGCTTGAAGTAATCCTCGCTGCTGGCGTTATGCGTTTCCAGCAACTCTTCCATAAGTTGGCGGTTCTTGGTCTGGTCCGTCAAACGCGCGCGCAGGGGCTGGAACAATGATATAAACGCATAGGCGACAGCACCGCTGCTCAATATGCTCAGGGAATCCAAAAACAGCTTGGAACGCGCTGTGTACGGCACCAATTGGTTGCGTGTCGTGATATCCAGCTGATCAATGGTCCGATGAAAAGCCTCGCCCAAGCTGATTTCCTGATGAAAATCATGGATGTCCATGACCATGAATCCGGCTACGCCGTAAGCGAGGGCAATAATAAGTACCAGTGCACTGGTACGCGCTGCCAGTGTAAAGTTCCTGATGTCGCTTTTTACATTGAATTCCTTGCGGTAGCCCAGCAGACCACTGACCACGACGATGGGGATAGCGACGGCGCGCACAAAACCTGGCATGGTCAGATGATGATGGTCCAATGATACGACGGTGCGGCTCAGTTCAAGACCAAGCAGCAAGCCGTACACGGGCAATGCCACAAGCCAGGCAGCGTATTTACGCCGTTTTAACAAAGTGGCCAGATAAATAAGAGTCAAGCCTAGAAGTAGAGGCAGACTGGATACGGCTGAGGAAATGCGGGCCGGGTTGGATCTGTTGAAGACTTGTTCCAGTAATGTGGTTCCCACCAGGATAAGTCCGTTCATAAAGACACCGAACGCTACTAATTGCAGGACGAACCGTCGCCGGATCTGACTGGAAAGGAATTTCATGACCATCCCATTGTACTGTGTCGCGGGCGGAACAAGAACAATGGAGCTTTGCGCAATGCGACTGGTAGTGTTTAACAATAATACAACACAAAAGTCCACTCGCGGGCTTGTGTGATACTGTGGATAAACCGTACAATGTATGCAACCAACGGAGGATATATGGGGGTCTACAGTAACATACAGATAAAAGCAGCCATCAAGCAGGGGCATATCGTCTTTCATCCCTACCGGGAAGAGAACATAGCCGGCAGCAGCATTGATGTGACCCTGGGTGAATGGTTCTATAGGACTGAAAGACCTAGCGAAGGCGGCTTCTATAATCCTTTTGATGAAAAGGCTGTCAGACAATATTTCAGCAGCCCCCTGAAAGCGGAAATCCATAAGGATTGGGCCAAGAAACATGGCCGGACCCTGTTTGCCAACATACCCCCGAGCCATCCCATCATCGTCCTCAGGCCACAGGAACGTATCCTTGGACATACACATGAGTTCATCGGCATAAAAGCGCCTGGCACCAGCACCATGCAAGCACGCAGTACATGGGGGCGGAACGGCGTGGCAGTGTGTCTGGACGCTGGTTGGGGCGACCCCGGCTACATCAATCGATGGACCATGGAAATCTACAATATGAACGAACACGAAAGTGTCGTATTGCCGGTGGGCGAGCGTATAGCGCAGATGGTGTTCTATGAGACCGGCCCGGTAGACAGCGAATATAAAAAGTTAAGCGGCAAGTACCAATCGGCCGGAAGCCAGGCTCTACCCTCCATTATTGCGAACTGGAAACCGGAACAGATGTTGCCGCGCGCCTACAAGGACCACAGGAAGATGCCAGACCGCATAAAAGGTTTGAAAGTATGACAGTCCGCTCCGACCAACCAATGGGAGTATTCCTGGTCCTGGAAGGCACCGACGGTTCGGGCAAAGGCACACAGTTCGCAAAGCTGACGGAGCGTTTGGAAAACGAAGGACACAATGTCGTTACTTTTGACTTTCCCCGTTATGATGAGCCATCGTCCTATTTCGTCCAACAATATCTGAACGGAAAGTATGGCACGGCTGAAGAGGTCGGCCCCTATACCGGTTCCTTGTTTTATGCGCTTGACCGTTACGAGGCCGCACCCAAGATACGGAAGGCCCTGGAAGAAGGTAAAGTCGTCCTGGCTAATCGTTTTACGGGCAGCAACATGGCCCATCAAGGTACTAAGTTTGACCATGTCGAACAACGCCGCGGTTTCTTCATCTGGCTGGATAATCTTGAGTTCGAAATGCTCAAGATTCCGCGCCCCGACCGTTCGGTCGTGTTGCGCGTGCCCGCAGAGATAAGTCAGAAGTTGGTGGACCACAAGGCCAAACGCGGTTATACGGACAAAAAACGCGACCTACATGAAGCTGACCTGACCCACCTGAAACGCTCCGTAGAAGTCTATGATGATTTGTGCCAGCTTTTCCCGAAAGATTTCATCAGTCTGGACTGCATACGGGATAATAAGTTGCTGCCCGTAGACACCGTGCATGCTTTGCTTTGGCAGACCATTGAGCCGCTTCTGCCGCCCTCGCAGCCAAAAAAAAAGAAGCCGGCCGAGGCAAAAGTAACAAGGCCTAAGACCCCGACACTGGCGACCGATAACCCGTATATAGAAAAGACTGATAACGGCTTCAGGGTCACACCCGCCGGACAAGCCTTCTTGGAGTTGAGCGTCACTAACACCGATGCTGACGTCTACGCGTTCAGGGATAAGCTAAGCCCCTTGACTATCGCGGCAGCCATGGCCCGGCTATCGCGCCGGGGCGACGATATGCGCATCACCATCTTGGATGAATTCGCTGCCGCCATGGGCAAGGATGAGAAATTGTTGCAACGGGTCATCACGGCATACGGCGACGATTCCGTGCAGCAGCTAGCTGGCCAGCACCTGGTCGTGGAAGGCGCTAGCAATATCCTGACTAAGAAGCTGGAATGGGGCCGCTTAGGTGCCTATCTGGAGCAATCTACCCGCTATATCTATCTGGATAAGAAGGACAAGGACGGCAACTACCGCTATTATGTGCCGGCTGAATTCAATACCAAGACGACCGAGCTCTACCGCAAGACAATGGACCAGATATTTGAACTGTACTCGGACATGGTCCACAAGGCTACCAAATATGTCCGTGAGAATACGAACGTACCGAAAGAAGAGCAAGATATCGCGTGGCAAGGCGCCACCCGGGCACAGGCTTGCGATGCCATCCGGCCGGTGCTGCCAGTTGCTACCAAGCTGACGGTAGGTATCTTCGTATCCGGACAAGCGTTAGAGGGTCTTATCATGCGGCTTTTGGCCGACGACCTCCCCGAGGCCCGCAAAACAGGGCAACAAATCCTGGATGAATCCCGCAAAGTCCTACCGACATTCTTGGAACGGGCCGATAAGCCGGAGCGCGGCGGAGCGACCGTCGCTTACTACGCCAACACACGCCACGCCGTCAAGGACCTGGCGGACAAATACCTGCCTGATAGCC
>DATIHP010000028.1:0-2448 GCA_035480495.1 Saccharimonadales bacterium (SeqCode) | reverse complement strand
CTTAAGCATGTCCGGCCTCAGTATATAGAAAACGGCCATCAGGCCGTGACTATCAAAGAATCCCTGATTGAAAAAGCCTATGACGCCGGCGAGAAATTTATTGGGGCCGTCAAGCAACACTATCCGCCCGGCATGATTGGTCCGTTCGCACTGCAAGGTGCGATTACGGCTGGCCCGCCTGCAGAAGAGCTGGTCGTGTTCGACGTCAGCATGCGTATCCCGGGTAGCCCGGGCACTATGTTCACTCCCTATTCCGGTTATTTGCATGGCGAAAATATAAGTATGGGCCGCCGCATCGCCCAGGAAATCAAAGCAGCTGCAAAACAGAAACGCTTATCCGAAATTTTGACCTAGGCAGCCAGCAAGCTATCCGGAGGTTTGACGATGACCTCTTCGTTCTTAGCGCCCACACCGAAAATACTGACAGGGACGTTCAAGTGCTGTTCGACCAGGCGTACAAAATCTTTTGCTTCTTGAGGCAAATCTTCATATTTTCTGATGTTGCTTATATCTCCCCATGTCGGCACGGTTACGTAGACCGGTTCGTATTCAGTAAGCTCTGCAACCGTATTAGGCGCAAAGGTAATCTCTTCACCAGTCACTTTGTGCTTATAAGCGACGGCAACTTTCATGCTTTCTCCAAAGCGGGAGGCACAATCCATCTTGGTGAGTGCTAATTCGGTGACGCCGTCCACCCTGATGGCATTGGCGATTTCAACCAGGTCAAAGTAACCGACAGCCCGCTCGCGGCCCGTCGTGGTGCCGTACTCGGCTCCCGGTTGTCCGCGTTCGCCCCGGACTGTCGCGGCCAACTCTTCGTTAAATATCTGAGTTATGAAGGGCTGGCCCCCTACTTGTGACTTGGTGAGCTTGGCAACGCCAACGACATGCTTGACCAATTGCGGACGTACGCCCAGGCCTTGCAAGATTCCGGCCGTGGTCGTATTGGTTGAGGTTACATCCGGCCACTTACCATGGTCCGGGTCCAACCAGAAACCTTGGGCACCTTCGACCAGCACGGCTTTCCCATCATCCAGGATATCGTTGACCATCTTCACCGAATCGACTACATAAGGCCTTAACTCGGCGGCCGCTTCTGCCCATGTCCGCGCTTCGGCTTTCATCCGCCTGTTTGACACATGATGCAGCAGCCTGTCACGCCAGGAGCGGGCCTTCACCGCTTCCCGCAGGCTCTCAAAGGCAAATTGGTATAGGTTCTCCGGGTTATCTTTCAGCACTTCTTCTACCCGCTTTCCCACCCGGAGCGTCTTGTCGCTGGCCGAGAAAGCGATGCCGGACTTAGTGCTGCCCTGGGCCTTTTTACCGCCTTCGCGGGAAGCGTCCCTGAACACGTCGCTTGGTTTAATGAAATGAGCCAAGCTGCTGATAGCGACGTTCTGCGGGGTAACAGAAAGCCCTTTGCTTTCCATGTCGGCTTTTTCGCTTTGGAATTTCAGCGGGTCAATGAGCTTGCCATTGCCCAGGATACAGAGTTTCCCCATGAAAGCCACGGCCGCCGTTAACAGATGGGTGTCGACTTCACCGATACCCTCTATCTCAAGTGAATGGCCTGCGTTCGGGCCGCCTTGTCCGCTCGCTATGGTGTCAAAGACCGGCGCCAGCAAGCCGGCAAGCTTGCCTTTGCCTTCATCGCCGCTTTGCACGCCAACCACAATAGTCAGATGGCCCGGCTCGACAAGCCGGTCTAAACCAAGAGTTTCAACCGCCATTTCCCGTATTTTATTGTAAATTTCTTAGGCGCACAAGCCTAACTCGTATATCAGAAAATAATCTAGTAGCGGTAGTGGTCGGCTTTGAACGGACCGTCCTTCGGTACGCCCAGGTATTTGGCCTGCTCCGGCGTCAGCTCAGTCAGTTTGGCGCCCAGGGCGGCGACATGGACGGCGGCGACCTTCTCGTCAAGCTCCTTAGGCAGGCGGTAGACACCGACCTCGTACGGTTTGGTGTAGAGTTCAATCTGCGCCAACACCTGGTTGGAGAATGAGTTGGACATGACGAATGACGGGTGTCCGGTCGCATTACCAAGGTTCACCAACCGGCCTTCCGACAGCACTATCAGACGGCGCTTGTTGGGCAAGGTATATAAATCAACCTGCGGCTTAATCTCTTCTTTCTTGACGCCTGGCAGCTCGTTGAGCTGTTTCATCTGTATCTCATGGTCAAAGTGGCCGATATTACAGACGATGGCCGTATCTTTCATGGCCTGCATGTGCTCGATGGTCACGATATCTTTACAGCCGGTAGCCGTGACAAAGATATCAGCCTGTGGAGCCGCCTCTTCCATGGTGACGACTTCGTAGCCTTCCATCAGGGCTTGCAGGGCGCATATAGGGTCGACTTCCGTGATTAAGACACGGCAGCCGAAGGCACGCAATGACTGGGCGCTACCCTTGCCGACGTCGCCATAACCGGCGACGACCGCTACCT
>DATIHP010000027.1:0-2890 GCA_035480495.1 Saccharimonadales bacterium (SeqCode) | reverse complement strand
GGGCGTCATGATTGCGGACATACCATTCAAATGCCCAGGCGGTCCGGACCAGTCCTTGGTCCTGTAGTTGCTTGCCGATAGTCTGCACGGTCGCCCCACTCGGGATGGTAACCAGAACGGCCCTTTGCGAAGCGCTGACCGGCTGCAAGTTCTGATTGTAAGTCCGCCGCACCGCAAACACGGCCGCAGCGACCACCACCAAAAAGACGATGGCCAGTATCAGCCATATCCTGGACCAGTTCATCTTACGTTTACCTGCCTTATAACGACTCATGCGCGGGCTCCTTCCGTTTCCAGATAGTCAGCCAGTATCAGACTGGCTGCCACTCCGTCAACATGCGCTTTAGTATACGGCTTGCCGCCCGCGTCTAAAATTGCTTCAGCTTTAACGGAAGTCAATGCTTCGTCCTGCCAATGTATCGGTATCCCTGACCTATCACTTAGCTCCCTGCCAAAAGTTTGGGCGCTTTCAGTCTGGGCAGTTTCCTGGCCGTCCAGCCCGCGGGGCAGACCGATAACTATCAGCCCGACTGCTTCATCTTGGATGATTGTGTCCAGTCTCTGCCAGAAATCATCAGTTTGGCGGTCTAAGGTAGGCAGTACGACCGGCACGCGGACATCAGCACGTGCTAGAGCTACTCCCACGCGTTTATGACCCACGTCCAAGGCTAAAACATTACTTGGCATTATTCTGGTCGAATATTACGGTGATGTGCTTTACATTCTTAGGGGTCGAATATACCCAGAACGGACTATAGGTAATTGTCACATCTTTGATGCCGGGACGAGCTTGGATGATGCTTTGGGACTGGCCTTTTTTCTTGCCTGCAATCTGTTTCTTTATACCGGCGCCATCAAGCTGCGGTCCGGCAGTTGCCAATGTCTTGACTTCAAACTTAACCTCGCTCGCTGATTTCTTATCGACGACGGCAAGCACCGCCTTACCCAAGCCGTTATCCTGGATAACCTGTTTGCTTACGTCTATATGTTTCTTAATATCGGCTTCAACTAACTGTTTCAAATCATCTTGCTTCACGCCCAGTTCATCGAAGGTGATAGTGACACTGACTGTGACAGTGCTGCCAGCGTCACCGACATTCGGGGTACTGGCGACGGTGGGAGCTCCTGGTGTCAACGTATCCTCCAAAGCTATGCTTTTATCAGTGGTAAACTGAGCCTTCAGTTCCGGACCGGCGGCAGCGTTCAGACGGTCTATGACCTTCTGCTTAGCACTGTCTACGTCCTGCTGGCTAACCACTTGAGTTATCTTACTCGTACCGCCATTCATGTCTGAACCAGATGCACTGACATTAGTGGGACTATTTGATATCTGGTATTGGCGAGCGCTTAAATTATACTTATCGCCGCCATTTTGAGCAGTAACGCCAACATTCTTAGTCCCATTTTTGTCGCAAACAAAACCACCCGGAGTATTGGAGTAAGAACTTTTAGGAACAGATACATTATCTGTGCTTAGAAAGTTTAATGAGTTTGCGGTAAAGACCGTGCCGGCGTTTAGGGTTACTACATCAGAACTACAGTTTGTAATTGTCATCGTACCGGTAGCTTTAGTACCATCATCGCGCTGGCCGGTAGCGGACACTTTTTCACTATCGGATTTCTTTGATTCCTTATTCGTCGCGGGCACTATGGAAGCACCGGCATCGACGGTTTTGGCATCTGTCTTGGCCGTCAGTATCAGGTCGGTGTTCACGCTGGAGCTGTCCGTCTTGATGACGACCTTGGCCTTAGGTAGGACGACGAACGCGAATATACCGCCTATAATCAGAAGTAACAGCAGTGCGGCACCGCCAAACAACAGCAGGCGGAACCGGTCAAAGTTAGGCACCTTAAGTTTTTTGTTGGGCGTAACCGCTGTCTTGTCTTTTTTAGCGGCCATCCCTTCGGCGACGTCATTATCCAAATCAATGGTTTCCTCGGTCGCGACGTGGCCGGCCAATTGGCCGATGGTAGCATGCGGGTCCAATTTGACGTCATCTCCCGCATCCGCCGCGTCGCTATCAACCGTGATAGGCGCTTCACTCATAGAGGGTGCCGAGGGTATGACCGGCTTACTCTGCAGTGTCTTGGCCACGTGCAGACCGACAGCACCTGCCAGTGGCAACAGATTGGCTTCAGATGTTATGAGTACAAGGTTCTTTTTGGTTTCTTCGCCGGTACGCTTGAGTAATTTGAGATTCACGATGGACTGCAATGTGGCCGCACGCTTGGGCAACACCAGCGCTACGACCTTAGATTCGGAAGCCCTGACTTTCTCAATGATGACCGTAATCTCATCTTCGGCATCTATATAGATGGTGTCTTTGGCCGGGTTAGGGTTCATATCTGCAACATCCTGTCTAATCTCTCTTTGATGGAACCAGCCTGCCGGGAGCTATCCTGCGACTGCAGCGTATCCAGACCCACCCTGAGCAGACCCATGGCGGTTATGAACGTATGGTCGTTCACATCACCTGTCCGGTCAATGATTCCGACGACATCTTCCGGCTGAATGTGCTGGACGGTCGGGCGCTTGGTAAAAGGCAGTTCCTTGTACCAACTGGATTGTTCCAAACGGTCCATCAGCATATCCAACGAGGAGCCGCCGCCGCACAACAGGACCTGGTGCGGCAGATGGTCGGACATGGTGAATTCGCCCAGGGCTAATTCTATGCCGCTGACCCAGACATCAAGCGTCTTATCCAGCGTATGTTTGATAGCAGTGGCTTTATTGACAGGCAGATGGTTCGAGCTGAGGGCCAGTTTGTATTCCTCTGCCTGGGTGAACAGTATACCCATCTCACGCTCAATGGTGCGGGTGAAGGCGCGTCCGCCGATGCCGAACATCTTGGTTCCCTGGACGCCACCATCATGCAGGACGGCGATATCG
>DATIHP010000026.1:0-7762 GCA_035480495.1 Saccharimonadales bacterium (SeqCode) | reverse complement strand
ACCAGCACCAAACCGCGCGGGTAATCAGCGAACTTGTTCACTATCGGAGGCAAACCTAATTGTTCGATAGTAAGTATCTCATTAGGTATAAGCCGCAAGGCCGCAGCTAAGTTGCCGCGTTCATGGAAAGCGTTGACACGGAACCGTCCCAAGTCGCCGAACGCGAAACTAAAGTCAAATTCCTTATCTTTTAAAAGTATCTGCTTCTGGTCCTCGTCTAAAATCGCAAAGATGAGGGCTTCGATTGATTCTTCTGTCAGCGCATCCGTGCCGGTGACGGCGATAAGTGCCCCGTCAACGCGTAACATCGGTGACAAGCCGACCTGCAGATGAAGGTCGGAAGCTTTTTTCTTGATGACTTCTTCCAGTAGTATTTCTATTCGTGGTTGTGCGGCTGTCATTTTGTCTCTTTCCACCCTTTAGTTAACATTACGCGCTATCCGCAGCGGCTACTCGGTTCACTTCCGTGAGCGATGTCAGGCCTGCCAAGGCTTTCAGATAACCGTCTTCTTGCATGGTAATCATGCCTTCCGCCTGAGCAGCCCGTTGGATATCACCGCTCGTGGAGTGTCCCAGGATAAGGCCTTGTATGGCCTCCGTGACTTCAAAGACTTCGTAAAGTCCCATCCGTCCCCGGTAACCCCCAGGCGTTTCCGGACTATCCGCGCCCTTGAACAAAGTATAAGCGTTTTCATTGGCAAGAGGCAAGGATTCGTAGCCTAAATCTTCGGCGACAGAGGCGACATCTTCAGGTTTTTGGGGAAGAAACTTACCAAGCGTGGTATGGATGGCCTCGGTCTCGGTCGGACTGGACTGATAGCTTTGCTTGCCTTTATCCTGGCGGATGCGACGCACCAAGCGCTGACCGATGACGGTATGTACCGTGCTGGCGATGAGGAACGGCTCGATGTCCATATCCAGCAAGCGTGGCAGAATGCCGGCGGCGGAGCTGGTGTGCAGGGTGCTGAAGACCAAGTGCCCGGTCAATGCGGCCTGCACGGCCAGTTGGGCGGTCTCCTTATCGCGTATCTCCCCTACCATGACGACGTCCGGGTCCTGGCGCAGGATAGAACGCAGGCCGGTCGCGAATGTCAGACCGACATCCGGATTAACCTGTATCTGGTTGATGCCCGGAATCTTATATTCGACCGGGTCTTCCAGTGTAACAATATTGATTTCATCACTCACTATCTCTTGTAATAGCGCATACATAGAAGTGGATTTGCCGGAGCCGGTCGGTCCGGATGTCAGAATCATGCCATTAGGCCGTTCAAGCCCTTTGCGGATAGCGCGCAAGGCACGGCCGGTGTAGCCCATGTCTTCCAATTTGAGGCTGGTGCCCGTCTTATCAAGTAGCCGTATGACAACCTGCTCACCCCACACCACCGGAGAGATCGCAATGCGCAAGTCAATGTCTTTGCCCGCAGTACGGACCGTGAAGGTACCGTCCTGCGGGATACGATGCTCATCAATCTTCAGGTTGCTCAGTATCTTCACACGTGACACCAGTGCCGCTTCGGTACTTTTAGGCA
This sequence comes from Saccharimonadales bacterium (SeqCode), assembly GCA_035480495.1. Classification (GTDB taxonomy): domain Bacteria; phylum Patescibacteriota; class Saccharimonadia; order Saccharimonadales; family DATIHP01; genus DATIHP01. The sequence goes on along the minus strand of DATIHP010000026.1, from coordinate 6,230 downwards.
GTTTCATGATTTCGCGGAGTACTCCGTCAACCCGGCAGCGGATTTTCAATACCTTTTCCATGGGTTCGATGTGGATATCACTAGCCCTGTTTTTGGCCGCATATTCCAAGATGGCTGACAGGGCTTTGCTGATAGGCGAATCCTGTACGATGGTCTTGATATTCTTACCTGTGCGCGTGCCATACTCCTCATCTTCAGCCAGAGCCTTGCCAACCTCGGAATTCTCAATCGCGTCGGCGACGCCGTCACCCAGGCTCAATGAATACTGCTTAAGGACCTGGCGTATCCCTTCCTCAGAGGCGGCATAGACTTTCAAAGGCCGTCCTATCTTATTGGACAAGAAATCAACCGCTTGGACGTTGTCGGCGTCCAGCATCGCGACCACCAGGCGCCGTTGCATTTCCCCCAGCGGCACCGCCATGTACCGTTCGGCGATGTCCTGCGGCAGCAAGCTTAGTACCTCGGGGTCTATCTTCGCCTCTCCAAGATTGACATAGGGTAGTCTGGTGACATGGGCGGTCGTCTTGGTCAGCAATTCATTGGAAATGACTTTTTCATGGACAAGGAAAGTTAAGAGCGGTGTCTTGGTTTCGTCGGCTTTATGCTTATAGGTTTCCAGGTCGTCGCTCTTTATGACACCGTCCTTAACAAGCAGGTCCTCGACCTGTTGCTGGGTGGCGGCTGATAGGACGCTCAAGGTTTACACCTAACCTTACTGTTTAAACGGCTGGTTGTTATTATTGTCACCAATCTTGATGATTTGGGTCGGATCAATCGAGTGAGCGTTGAAATATTTCTTATCGGGCTGTTTGAAGTCAGCGCCGATAGGTTCGACTACCTCTACCTTTTCCTGTCTGTTTTTGGGTGAAGAAAACAGGAAATTCGATACCACCAGCGATACCGCACCGCTCAGGATGACTACTATGACGATTAGGGCTATGTCTTTCTGTTTCATTTCACTACCTTGGTCGTTATTTGCACTTTTTTCTCTGGTTGGAAGTACGTCTTGGCAGTTACGTTTGCAGTCAGTTCAGTATCCGTACCCTTGAAACCAAGCTGGGATATCTTGATTGGGCGAATTGAGCGGTCAAATATGTCCAGCAGGTTCTGAACGCCGTCAAACGTACCGGTCACTGAGACCTGGAACGGAATTTCTATCGGTGCCGTGGCAGCGGTCGTTTGTTTACCTTGGTTCAATTCGTCGTCGGTACCAGTAATTGAGTTCAGTTTGAAGTTCTTATTGGCAAGAATCTTGTCCAGACTGGTTGCCAGGGCGGGAAAGTCGTACTTGCTCGGCAAGGCATCAAGTACTATCTTGGCGTTGTTCCCGTCCATATCTCCGCTGCCGGTCACATTGCCGCCAATGACGTTATCGCCGCTGCTTCCGGCAAAAGTCTTATAGGACTGAACGAGCTGGGAAACGGCTTGGTTATTCACTTTAAGCTGGACAAGCGCTTTCTTTTTTTCTTTTATCACGCGTGCCTGGTAGCCATGCTGGCTTAGTAAAGCATGGCTTGCTACTACTGAAAACATGATTACGAACGCCGTTGCCGCCAGCATGATGACCATCTTGGCATTGGCTTTATCGATTTGGATGCGCTTGGTGGAGATAGTTTGTTTAACCATATGCTTACCTACTGTTTTGTTCCCTGTTGGTTACTGAGCGGTTGGAAGAGTGCGTCTGGTTTTTCTGTCTCGGAGCGTGTCGTAATCTTACCGGGTGGAACGACCAGTACCGGGCTACCGCCGCTGGCAAAGATAACCGGGTCATACTTCAGGTTCAGCTGGTAGCTGGCGCCTTTGTCATCACGCCCAAAAGTCGTCAGCACCACGTTTGAAAACGCATTGCCAGTCTTGTTATCATCGGTCTTATAGGTGGTGAATTTTAGCGTATCCACGAATGTGTTGATGGTGCTGATGGCATCCGCCGAGCCGGTGACACTTATAGTCTGAGCTTCAAAGTCGATATCTAATGAAGCGATGCTTGCCTTGGCCGGTGTGAATTGTTTGAGATAACCGAACAGCCGTGTAGCTGTGGGCTTTTGGTCATGCAACGCGGGTAGGCTGTTCAGTTGGTTCTGAATTGTAAGTATCTTATTGAGGTCCTGGGTGTTTTCCAACTGGGCGCTTTGCGTCTTGATGTCGCTGGACAAGGCCTTGGAGTAGTGTTTTTGCAGAATTTGCACACTCACGAATAGCACGATAAGCACTGCCAGGGCGGTGGTAGCCATCAGACCGGCAATCAATATGGTCATGCGTTTGTTACGCCGGGCACGGACATATTCAAGCTTAACACTAGGCAGCAAGTTGAATTGAATCATTGCACAACCTCACTTCGTGAGTTGCTTTTGAGAGGGGATATTCCCCTCTCAACGCGCAGGCAAAATGGAATACATTTTGTCTGGCTGCTCTCCCCTGATTTTTGAATAGACATAATCATTCGCTTCTCTCCGCTAGACCGACAGCGACACCGAAGTGGTTCGATAAGGTCAGCAATTCATTCTGTTTATCGGGAGAGAATGAGACATTGCGCCAAGCATTGCCAATCTCCACGCTGATACCAAATTTGTTGGCGATATAAAGCGGGAACTCGGGCAGGACGGATGCGGCACCGTTGACAATCAGCCGCTCAATCTTAGCGTTCTCGCCGTAGCGCTTCTGAAAAAACTTGATTGATTTATCGATTTCGGTCATGAGCAGATCGACCGTACCGATGATAGCTTGGTGTATCTGGCCTTCCAGCTTGTCTTTGGACAAGCCGAACTTATTGACGAACTGCTCGGCTTGTTTCTGATCGATGTTCAGATTCTGCATGGCCGATTTGACGATTGCCTCAAAGCCTGTCGGTATGGCGCGGGTCAGCCGTGGAGCGCCGTTCATCGCGATAACCAGATCGGTGCTCAGGCTGCCTACATCTACCACCATCTGGGCGGCAGTCGCGTCGTTTGCAAGTAAGGCCCGGGTGATAGCGATATTGTCCGGTTCGAAAGCAATAACGTTCAGGCCGATTGCCTCCAGCAAGTCCAGCCTATTCTCCACGAAACTATTGGCTACACTGCTTAGCAGCACTTCCACTTTGTTCTTGTCTACCGGTGAGTCACCGATCTGCGCCCAATCCAGGGTTGAGTCTGCCAAAGGCGTCGGCACTAATGATTCGGCTTGGTATTTTATGGTCTTGGCCAGCTCGTTCGGGGCCAGCCGGTCAAAGTCCACTACGGTCGTGAAGACTTGGCCTGATGGCAATCCTACTACCACGTTCTTGGTGGTGATTCGGGCCTGGGTAACAAGTTCGCGGATGTTGTCGGCCAGTTTCTGTTGGTCACCTGGAGCATCGCTTTGGGCAAGTTTGGTATCTATGGGAATAAAGCCGTACCTGCTGAGCGCCTTGACGGGGCCGCTGCCTTGTAACTGGGCGACCCTGATAGCAGTGGTCCCGATGTCCAGTCCAAAAAAATCAGATATCCCACTCAGTAAGCTCATCCCGTTAGAGCTCCCATTTGTTTTAAAGTTTTATTAGTCATTCTGATGATATCCGCACCCTTTCATCTCCGCCTTGGCTAATCTAGTGCTTTAACGGGACTCATGTTAGCCCGATTATAGCATAAGCGCTACTGGTAGATACAATATTTCGGTTACAAAACCGGCGGTAGATTGCTGATTGAATCATACGTATTGGATGCACCGCTGGAGCCACCGTTGTCGAACGGGACTGCCAACCAGAACTCGGGTGAGAAATCAAAGATTTCGGCGGCGGTTCCGTTGGCATACGGAGCCAGTGCATTGTTGGCATTACCGACCGTGTTGAACATACGCAGCAGCCTTACCTGTTGTGCGACTAATGCGCCGTGCACTTTGAGCTGCGAACTATTGCAGTTAGCCGCCAAGCCAGTAGCATCATACAGAGTGCTGTTGTTCGTACAGGTGTATATCTTGCCTGACTGGGCCACGAACGTGCCGTCAAGCTGGGTTATGTTGTGATCGATATAGATATTGCCGCCAGTGGCTATGATGTAGATAGCCGGTATGTCGTTCGGCGAACCATAGCTGCCAGAGTAAGCAAGACTACTGCCCCCGCTTAAGGTAATGTTGCCGTTGACATAGACCGTCAGCCGCTGGCCGTTCGGGATAGCTCCGACATTCAGCGTGGTGGCGCCGGTTATATGGTAGGTACCGCTCATGGTCGCCAAGTTGCGGTTACCATCATCAGTGCCGTTTATGTTGGTTGTGTAATCCGGTACGCAGATGCCGGCACCGGAACTACCACCATATAGACCGTTGGTATTCGCGAACGTCAAGCCTTTCGGCGGATGAGCCGTTGCCGCGGACGGACTGATAGAGGCGGAGATGAATTCCGTGACCGTACTAGTAGCAAAAACGCCTAGTTGGCTGCCTGAGCCATCATAGTTGCCCGTCCCTTGGTTGAAGGCTTTGATGGTCGCTACCGGGCTGGCCGGACAGACATTGCCGGACTTGAACCTATCCCCCGCCCTGACATCTCCCCCATACGCATGCAGGTAGGGCTTGTTATATACGCTCACCGACCCACAAGGCAAAGTCTGTGACCCGCCAGGCGTATTACCGCCGCTGACTGCCAAGGTGACCGGGTAAGTACCCAAGGGGCGGCTTACACCGCCTATGGTGACGTTCGTCGAGCTACCGGCCGGGACGGTGCCGCTGGGACCAGCCCAGCTGCCGCCCGGCGGCATGGTGACGGTGGTACTGGCGCCATTCAACGCTCCTCCTCCGGAGTTTAAAAGATTTACAAGGAGCTGAAATGGGTTGCTGGGATCGGGGGTAGAGGGTATAGAAGACGCGCTGCAGCTCAGACTTGGCGGCGGCGGCGGACAGTAGGTTGTGTTTATAAGCAAAGCGTCGTTGCAGTCAATATAGTGATAGATTAGGCGGTAACCGTTGGGAGCGCTTATTGGGCAGGTAGGGGCTGTCCCACAATTTTTGTCCGGGAATTTACGGGTATTACCCGTAGGGGCATTATTCACTTGTTGTCCGCTTGTGCCTAATTCTATTGATACACCCGAAGAGTTGCCGGAAGCTCCCACAAAAGTCAGCAAGGGATGGCTGGCACTGGCTGCCAGCTGGGTAGGTGGATTCATAGTAATATTGCCGACATCCGATGGTGGTACGTACAGAACTCTTTCATCAGGACAGTTAAGAGTACCGGCCGGGCAGTCGTGAGTCGTGGTTGATGAGGGAAAGCCGGACGATACTGCTCCGCCAATTGGGTCATAGTAGCCGCCACAGCCGGAGCTGTAGCCGCCGCTCATCGAACCGCCAATAGTAGCCACAACGTGATCACGGCTGGGGTAGCCACCACCCGGCGGTGGACCCTGGTAAGGCGTCCACGGGGTGCCATTCTGAATAGCATACTTTAGGGTAGCCGTATCGTTGAGGGCATAGACCGTAAAGTCTGAACAGGAGGGTTCGTAGAACGTTTTAACATCAATATAATAAGGCGGCCCGCCTGGTAGTGTAGTGGGATCAGCTGGTGAACGTTGATAATTGGGCGGCGGCAACTGCGAGAGCGACGCGTTGCTGGGCCCTGCACAACTTGGAATAATATGGTTATAGCATAGTGTGCTGGCCGTACCGCCGTTCTTGCCCGTGTAGCCAACCTGGGAGTAAGTAGTACCGTTATAATCGATGAGAAGTGAGTTTGTAATCTGGACTAAACCGGCGTAGCCGGTATTATTGGTGCAGGTGCCGGCGTTCGGGAAAGCAAATGGATTACATTGGGTACTTTGGGAGGGAATGCCGCTATTGGTTACTGTGGTAGTGCCCGAGCCCGCGGTGTTTGACGGGAAGGTTGACCCGCCATTGTAGACCCGGGTCCCTTGCACGGTATACTTCGTCGAGGCATAGTACCAGCGGATTTCAATATAAGGCGAACCACTGTTGGCAAAGTTGTTCGGGTCGGCTGGATTGCGCTGTAGTAAGCCTGATGTATCACGGCTTGGTGACGAACCGTTCGAACAGCTGGTAGGACTTGTAACATTGGAGTTGTAGCAGATCGCACTACTGGTAGTATCGCCGCCGGCGCCCGGATTAGAACTGGTTTGTAGTCCATAGGTCTTGCCGCCGCAGGTTATAGAAGGGTCAGCGCTGATATGGGGGTTGCCCGGTGAGTATGGACCATAACCGAAGGAGTTGCTGGTTCCACTATAAAATCCGCCGCCATCACTCCAGGCACTGACATTACCGCAGCCCGACGAGAA
>DATIHP010000025.1:0-3326 GCA_035480495.1 Saccharimonadales bacterium (SeqCode) | reverse complement strand
GATGGGGCGGTTCAGTAGCGGCAGCATGCATTTTTCAATCGCCTTAGCGATTGGCAGGCGGCGGGTGCCATAGCCTGCAACAGGGATGATAGCTTTGGTAGGTTTCATTGGACTTGTCTAGTATACCAAGTCCTGGGGCTATTTCTTGGCTATTTGTTTCATATACTCGGTGTATGTCTTATATGTGGTAGTGTCTTTGACCCTATCAACGAAGAGCACGCCGCTGAGGTGGTCGACCTCATGCTGGATGACGTGGGCCGGTAAGCCTTCGAACATCCTATGGTGAGTAACCCCCTGCTCGTCCATGAATCTCAATTTTAGGCGGTGGTAACGTGGTACTTTGGCGAACAGTCCCGATTTATTGGGACCCGAACTGATGCAGCCCTCCCACAATTGGCGCTTGCGGCCGAACGTCTCAGTGATGAGAGGGTTGATGAGCACTAGCTCGAACGGCTCGACCTTAGGCCGGTGTTTGGTGGGCTGAATAATTATGACTGCCAGCGCGATTCCTTCGCCTACTTGCGGCGCTGCCAGACCTATCCCTAGTCTGAGGGTCTTCAAAGTTACTTGCATCCGTCTGATAAGCCGTTTTGTTTGGACCGACTTGATTTCTTGCTTCGCCAGTTGCTTGGCCTTCTGTCTTAACAGCGGATTGCCGAACTGTGTCCGGCGAAGCGGCTTTATCTGTTCTCTTTTTGCCATAGGACGCGGATGCTCCTGAGCAGCGACGTGGAAAGCGTAAAGCCGATTGCAGGTACGAAAGCGTTGATGAAGGGGTTGTTGTTGCCGATAGCCAACAGGTATACAAGTACGACCAGGTAAGTCAGAGCCACGATAGAAAGGCGGCGTGTCCAGCTGGTTTCCCACTTCTTATCCAGCTCTACCCGCTTATTACGGGCCTCTATTGCCGCGACCCGTGATTCCAAATCCTGACTCATTTTTTTGTTCGTTTCCTATGGTCATGGTAAGCCAGCTCACCCCTGAACTTATCCAGACGTTCTATATATTTCTCATAACGGTTGAACAGGCCGGAATAGTGTGCGTTAGGGGCCAAAAGCTTCAGTAATTTGTTCTGCTCGTCAAGGTACTCGACTAGGCTGTAAAAATCGCCGTCGCCGGATACGATGACTGCCTTGTCGTACTGCGGCATCTGCTTCATCACCCAGAGTACCAAATCGGCGTCGACGTTTCCCTTCACCGGCTTTTTCTCTTCCTCGACTTTCTTGCCGCTCTCTTCACTTTTGGTATTTCCCGTTTCGCTTTTCTCTTGCTCCGGCCGCGGCCGGGTCATGTCATAGGTCGGCTTCAGCACTATCATGTAGCCGGCTTCATGCAGCTGTTTGTACATATTCTCAAATTCGGGCACATAGCCGATGAACATATAAGCGGTCGTGACATTGTACTTATCCTGCAGGAATTTGCGGAACTTAACCCAATCCATCTTCCAGCCGAACTTTTGGACGCCGACGTTCAGGTTCTGGCTATCAATGAAAGCATAGGCATTTAGTCTCGGGTTCTTATCCATAAAACCTCTATTTACTAGTGCCGTCTAACGCCAGGATATTGCCGTCAGGATCTTTGAACCAGGCAGCTTTTATATTACCCATGACATGTATGTCGCCGTCGCGCGTGACACCTGGGAAATCGTACTGTTCAAAGGTGATGCCCTTGCCTTTCAGCTCATTGACAGTACCTTCAAGGTCATCCACATGCCATGATGCGGTCGTCGCTTGGTTTGTGCCTGCATATGATGACTCATACACCAGGACTTTGCTTGCGCCGCTGGCATACATAACGCCGCCCGGGTCTTCGCTTTCTACCTGCTTAAGCCCAAGCTTATCGCCATAGAACTTTTTTGCGGCCTCTAAATCCTTAACTGCGATTGTTGCGATAGCTGTTCCTTCTGATAACATAATATTTCTCCCCTTTATTAATTTAGATCCTTATGGTTGAAAGGCGCCTATGACCGCGCCTATGATGATGAAGCCGACAAGCTGATGCGCCACCGTCAGCAGTACCAGCCGTTGCGGACGGCGCTCAAACGCGCCATGGATGGCGACCGTCGTCGCGGAGATACCAAGTCCCAGCCAGAAACCGGTGGCTATGGCATCCTGCATGAATGAGTGGTGAAAGAACTGGTTGGACAGATAACTCACGTGCGCCACCACATACGCGGTCAAAAGGGCCATTATAAAGCCTTGGACAAGTGCCGGCGCAGCGTTAGCCTGCTGGTCTTTTTCGCTTAGTCCCACTAGTTTGAGCCACATCTTGCCAAATACGGGTTTGGCATACCAAACCGCCCCGAGCGCCATGCTTGCCACCGCCGCAAGCAACACGCCGACCAAGTTAACTTGTACGTTCATTGTCCTCTCCCCGTTTAACTTCTAAATGGATTATGCGCCTGCTTTTTTATTTTTACAATCTGCTGGGTATTTATTTCTTTTTCAGTTGCTGTCTGCGGGCCTCATTCGCCCACTCGTCCGCCAGTTCATTGCCCGCGTCGTCGTTGTGTCCGCGCACCCATACTAATACGGCTTGGGATTTCCTATAGAGCGGGCAGACCTCCTGCACGATATCCAGGTTCTTGATAGCCCCGCCCTTTTTCTTCCAGCCGTTCGCTTCCCATGGAATTGACCATTTGGTGATGACGTTTATCCAGAATTCACTGTCCGTATATATTTCTGCCGGTTCGCCGGCAGCATTTTTAAGCGCCGCGATTATGGCCATGCCTTCCATGCGGATGTTCGTTGTCCCATGGTCGCCGCCTAGCACCACCGGTTTCATATCCCGGATGACAGCGAACCCGCCGGTGCCCGGGTTCGGCTCGCAGCTGCCGTCAGTGTAATACACAATCACTGGTTTGTGGCTTTCATCAACCAATCATAACACTTACAAACGGTCGATCGTGAATACTTCTTCCCGGGCACTGTAAGCTCGTTGATATTCTTCGCTGATAGCCATTGCTTCAGGCTGTTCAAATGTACCTTGCAACACTTTCTGACACATTTGCTCATACGCTGTACGGAATATTTCATCTGCAGCATCCACTTGTTCGGGAATTTCTTTCATCCAGTCCGCCAATTTTGTTTGCATCTGCTTATGGCAGTTTCCGCATGCTGTTGCTCTGTTAGTTTCATCCTCTTGCGCTTCATGTTCGGTATCAAATTTCTTTGCAGGACATTTAATGTACACACGTGCGCTCTTTATCTCTGTGTCTTTCGTATCAATTGTGGAGCTTAATACGGCCTCGCAGCCAGTTGGTGAAGCTTTGCATGTTTTTGGCTTAACTTTTCTGATTACACTATCGAGCCCAAGCTTTACCGCGC